>DATKWR010000148.1:0-2185 GCA_035529475.1 Sedimentisphaerales bacterium
ACGGGCAGGTCGCCGAGCTCGTATTTGGCCGGCGAAAGGTCGAGCTTTGAAGCCTTCAGTGCCCAATCGTATTTCAACGCCCGGCCCGTGTAGGCGCTCATCCGGCCCATGATGACGGTCAGGGTGCTTTCGGCCAGCCGCTTACACTCGTTGATCGGCTTGCCCTCGCGGATACTGGCGATGAGATTTCTAAATTGTGCCACCTCGCCGCTGTGGATCGGGTCGTCATACGTGAAGATTTTCTTGCCTTTGACGTCCTCGATGTAGCCGTCGGCCCGCGTCGTATTGATTGCGCCTTTGGTGCAGAGGACGCGCTCGCCGACTCGCGGCGTCGAGCCTTCGATCTGCGAGCACATGCTCATCACGCGAATGCCGCCGGGATATTCATACTCGACGGCGAAGTGGTCGTAAATGTTGCCGAACTCCGGGCCGGTCCGAGCCTGCCTGCCCCCCACGCCCAGGCACTGCACCGGCGGCGAGTCGATGGCCCAGTTGATGACGTCCATGTTGTGCATGTGCTGCTCGACGATGTGATCGCCTGAGAGCCAGACGAAGTAAGGCCAGCATCGAATCTGCCATTCCATGTCGGACCATTCGGGCTTTCGTTCCTCGAAGTGCCACTTGGCGTGGCCCCAGTTCCAATAGGCCTGACCGCCGACGATGTCACCTAAGCGCCCGTCGTGGACGCGCTTGATCAACTCCAGGTACTGCGGCTGCCATCGCTGCTGCGTGCCGACGACGATGGACAGGCGTTTCTGGTCGGCCAGTTCCGCCGAGGTGAGCAACGAGCGTACGCCGACTGGATCGACCGCGCCGGGTTTTTCCACGAACAGGTGCTTGCCGCCCTCGAGCGCCGCTTTGACCATCTGCGGACGAAAGGCCGGCGGTGTAGTTAGCATGACGATGTCCACTTCCTTCATCGCGATGACTTTCTTGTACGCATCGAAGCCGAGGAACGTCGTTTCGGGCGTGACCTTGACTTTGTTGGCAGACGCTTTTTTCATTTGGGCAAGGGAGCTGTCGATCCTGTCCTGAAACATGTCCGCCACGGCGACCATTTCCGCTGCCGGGTCGGACTTGAGGCAATCGATGGCGTCCTTTGTGCCCCGCCCGCCGCAACCGATCAGGGCAACGCCTATCTTGTCTGAGCCGGCGGCAAAGGCCCGGCTGCGTGCGGACACCAATGCTCCGGCGGAAAATGCCGCCCCGGTTTTCAACAAATCTCTTCGCGATATCTGCGTTGTTCCGGCTTTCATCTTTCGTTCCTCATTTGTGTTTGAATTGTCCCTGTTTGTCCAATCGGCGGTTCGGCGCCGATCAGGATATTTGAAGCCGCCTGCCTCAAACATCCCCTGGCCCATTTGCCGCGTGCTAATGGAGCCCGTCCGAACCTTTGTATATCCTGTGAGAATTATAGTGCGCCGCCGGCATTTGTGCAACAGGAGCGCATATCCCGGAATGCCGGCGGAGAGGTGCCGTTTCGCGGCAAGAATCTTCACAAAGCCGCGAAAAAGTCTGGATTCTCGCGGCACACGTGGTATTCTGTAGAGAACCCTGCCCCGCGGCGCTGCGGGACGGGAGACAAGTGGAAACTTCGGGTCAGGTTTTTTGTCCGAAAGGAGTTGAGCCATGAGAAGCGGGATTGTTCTTTTGTTCTTCGCGGCAATATGTTCTTGCACCGGCTGCGCCAGGTACTATTACCGGGAAGGCACAAGTTTCGAGCAGGCCAAGAGCGACTGTGCGAATTGCATGTCCGAGCTGCAGAAGCGCGTCACCAACGAGAAGCCCGGCGATTATGAACATAAGTTCATGGAAGATTGCATGAAGCGCAAAGGATACGACCTCGTCCCGGAAGACAAGCTGCCTCTGAGCGCCAAGCGAGAAGATCCCGATCTGAGCATGCGCGGCTTCCTCTACGGCAGACGGAGAGGCCTGGCCGGCACAGCGGAATAGCTACAACCGGAATGTCACGACCGCTCGGCGCACTCGGTAGATCGGGTGATGCGTGCCGGGCTTTCCGGTTCAGCGGCATGCTCCATCGAAGAGAGGTGTGGAGCAAACAGGCTTTCAACAATGTTCCGTTTTCTTGGAGGTGACAGTATGAACGCAGAGCAAAGAATCAACCGCCGGCAATTCGTTGCGGGTTCTGTGGCCGCGGCGGCGATGAGCATTGTGCCCGCAGGTG
>DATKWR010000149.1:0-3629 GCA_035529475.1 Sedimentisphaerales bacterium
GTTTGGACAGGCCATTAGAATCGGCCGCGGCATTGTGTTTTGCTGGTGAGAAAGCGCATGCGATGAAAGCGATGAGTGGTTTGACTTGTTACATCGTAGTGGCCTATTCTTAGCTAAGCCATCGGTTGGTCAATGCGTGGCTGGTGTTTGAGGGGAGGGTTAGTGACTTCAGTGTCAAACGTGTTCGATCGTGCCAGCATATCTGACAGATTTGACCTGTCAGAGCGCATTGTGCTTTGCCACGCAGACTGCATGGAACTGCTGAAGCAAGTCCCGGATGAGGCCATGCAACTCATAGTCACTTCCCCGCCATATAACATCGGCAAAGAGTATGAAAAAAGGCTAAATCTCGAGGCCTATCTCAAGCAACAGGCAGTAGTTATTGAGGAATGCGTCCGCACGTTGTCGCCCCAAGGCAGCATTTGCTGGCAGGTAGGTAATTACGTGGATAATGGATCAATTATCCCACTTGACACTGTTCTATACCCTGTTTTCAGCAAGCTAGGATTGAAGATGCGCAATCGGATTGTCTGGCATTTCGGTCATGGGCTTCACTGCAGCAAGCGCTTCTCGGGTCGATACGAGACGATAGTGTGGTTCACAAAGTCGGACCATTACACGTTCAATCTGGACCCTGTCCGGGTCCCACAGAAGTATCCGGGCAAAAAGCATTTCAAGGGCCCTCACGCTGGGCAGCTGTCCGGTAATCCGAAGGGCAAAAACCCCACCGACCTATGGGTCATACCCAATGTCAAGAGCAACCACGTGGAGAAAACCGAGCATCCGTGCCAGTTCCCCGTTGAACTGATCGAGCGACTCGTTCTGTCCATGACCAATCACGACGATTGGGTGCTTGATCCTTTTTTGGGGACTGGAACTACCATAATCGCCGCCATTCGGCACGGTCGCAGGGGTGCTGGGGCGGAAATAATGCCCCAATATGTTCAAATCGCTCGCGAGAGAATTGAGCAGCAGATTGACGGCACTTTGCGGACACGCCCAATGGACAGGCCGGTTTACGATCCCCAGAAAGCCGGAAATCCTCCCAATGAAATCGATGCAAACCGAGATGAGCTCGGGCGTGGGGTATTATGAGGGGGAGCTTTACAACGTGGTCCGACAAGGTCGCGGTGTTCCCGCCGTTCCCCTAGTAATTGTAGGGATCGAGCCCTAACAAGCGCAACGCTGGGATCGGAAGCCAGCAAAACAGAGAAGCAGCCACGAAGGGGCTGGACAAAGCCCCACTGACCTGGCCTATTCTCGACGTAGTATCAGTCTCTTGAGGCAGCTTGACGGAAGGGGCAACATGAGGCGAAAGAGAATCTCCACAGCTTTCTACACCCTGGCCTACGGTTTCAGTGTACCCGCCTTCCACTTCCTGACCTGGTTCATGCTGAACGGCAAGAGCCAGGACGCCATCACTAAAGACACATTCACCTTGCTCGTTTTTCTCGCTGCTGTAATACAGGTATTTGCGATTGCAGTCCTGCTGACATTCATTTACAGGGTCTGGAAGGCCATTCAGGACGGTGAGGCCAGCACATCGCCGGCGGCTGCTGCCTGGCTGCTCTTGATCCCCATCTTCCAGCTCTTGTGGGTGTTCAGGTCAATATGGGGATTTGCGAAGGATTACAACCGGTTCCTAGGCCGCCACGGACTCGAGCTCCAGAAAGCGCCCGAGAGATTCTACCTGGCATGTTCGATATTTCTGGCGGTCAGGTGGACTTATCAGACTGTGGGCACGCTCCAGCCATTCTTCAAGGGAATGATTCTGCTGGGACCATACTCGCATATCCTTACAATATGGTCGCTCGCTCTAACCCTGATTATCATCATAAGGAGCTCTAATGCGGTAAATGCCCTGCCGGAACCGGCGGCAGAGCGTTGAGGCGAGCTCGACACGTGCCACCCGACCGTCTCTGGCAACCGGAAAAAGTAGCTACGAGGGCAGAGGCTCTCTGCCGCAGTATTCTCGTGTTTCATACCTTTGCCGGAGGGGCAGGGATCGTTGCGACCTTTATTGCGGCACGGCTCCGTGTGCTTGACATCCCGCGAGTTATTGCACATATTATATCGGTGCAAAGTTTTGAGATTCTCTATTTGAGAAACACCGGGAAATAACGTGAACCAAGAATGCCTTGACGCTCGGCAGCGAGAGGTGCTTAGGAGCGTCGTTGCGCACTTCATAGGCACAAACGAGCCCATCGGCTCCAGAACTGCCTCGAAGATAACGGGGTTGGGGCTCAGTCCAGCATCAATAAGGAACGTAATGGCCGATCTGGAGGAAGCGGGCTACATCTGCCAGACGCACGCCTCGTCCGGGCGAATCCCGACCGACAAGGGCTATCGGTATTTCGTTGACAACCTGATGTCCAGCGAGACGCTTACCCCTGACGAGAAGAGATCGATCGAGGGACATTATGATGACCAATCGCTTTCCATAGATGATCTGCTGACGAAGACCTCGGAGCTTCTATCCACGTTCACGGGGCAGACTGGCATCGCCTCGCTGGTGGACCTTTCTGGCATTGCTTGCCGGCGCGTGGACTTCATCCACATTCATGACCGCCGGATTCTGGCCGTCATCGTCGCGGAGAGCGGCATCGTGACCAACAAAGTCATAACACTTGACGAGGAGATACCCCAGGAGCAGCTGGACAAGCTGGCTCGGCTGGTCAACGACCGTTTCAAGGGCCACTCCCTTTTGAATATCCGGGAGCAGATTCAAACTCAGATAAAGGATGAGCGCCGGCATTTCGACCTGTTGCTCGACCTTGCCCTGCGGGTATCGAAGGAGGCTTTCCCGACCAGGAAAGAGGCGGAGAAGCTCTACGTGGGGACGATGCAGAACATAATTCACAACGAGGATTCCAGGGACTTAGAGCGACTCAAGGCCCTCTTGATAGCGATGGAGGAGAAGTCGCGGCTGATCAGGATACTGAATGAATGTCTATCCGGTGGGCCAAAGATATTCATAGGCAAGGAGTGCGACATCCAGGACCTTAACGATTGCTCGCTTGTCGCAGGGTCATACGAGTGCAACAATCAGGTGCTCGGAACTGTTGGAGTATTAGGGCCCACGCGGATGCAATACGCGAGGCTGATGGCGATTGTGGATTTCACGGCAAAGCTCACGAGCCGTCTTCTTTCGAGGTTGTGATTGGTAGCTTGGCCCAGAACTCTTGAATATCAAAAGGGGAGATTTCAGTTGGCTGTCACAAGAAGTGTTTTCACGCATTCGTTAGTCGTCTTGGTTGCGGTATTGACAGCGAGTTGTCTTGTTGGCTCGAGCAGCGCAGCAGCGGCAAGCAATCCATCCGACATGGAGCGGCTTATCAAGCTGCCGGTCGAGTTCTCTCAGCCGTCGATGATAGAGGTTGACGGTGTTGAACGGGTCGATGTTGCGGAGTGCGAGCAGCGGATCGAGGGCCGTCTCTGCCCCCAGATTCCGTATAAAACAATAAATGTGACGCTCCCGCTTGAGGCGCGAGACGTTCGGCTCGAGGTCTGTGGCGCGTCCTTCAAGGAGTTCGCGCTGCCCGCGCCGCTTCAGGTTGCCGAAGGCCCCATGCCATTGTCGGACCCATCTTTGTTTACGCCGCTTGCGAATCCCAAGTTCGAGGAGTCCG
>DATKWR010000150.1:0-4409 GCA_035529475.1 Sedimentisphaerales bacterium
CTGTTGCGGCGTTGGGCTTCGCAGTTATATCGCGTGCAGGATTCTGGAGCAGAACGGGTTTGACGTCAGGAACCTGCCGGGGGGATACATGACCTACCGAGCGATGGCAAATACTACTTAATCGACAAAATTAGTAGGGAAAGCGACTCAAAGAAAGCGACCGGAAGAATACCTGAAACCAAAGCAAGGCGACGGTGTTGAAATGCGATGCTACTTCTCATAAAATGAGCGAATCAGTTTTTGGCGGATATAAAAATGGAGCTTAGGCAGAAGATCACGGAGTATTCTTTAGACCACCACAAATTGGTCACCATCGTCATGGTCGTCTTCACGCTGGGGGTCGGAGCGCTCATCCCTCTGATTCGAATTGACACCGATCCCGAGAACATGCTCTCGGAGGACGAGCCCGTGCGGGTGTTCCACGATCAGACCAAGGAGCGGTTTGCTCTGAGCGACATCGTCGTCGTCGGCATCGTGAACAACAAGGACCCGAACGGCGTGTTCAATCCCGCGTCGCTGGCAAGGATATACGAGCTGACGGAATTCGCCAGGACGCTGCGCTGGCCGAGCAAGGAAGATCCCAATGAGCAGGTGGGCGTCATTGAAGTGGATCTGCTGGCTCCTTCCACAGTGGATCATATCGGCCAAGGCGGGCCGGGTGTGGTGACGTTTGAGTGGCTCATGGCCAGACCGCCGGCGACAAAGGCCGAAGCGCTGGAGATACGGGATAAGGCCATGTCGAATCCCATGCTCAAAGGAACGCTCATCTCCGAAGACGGAAGAGCGATTTGCCTGTACTTGCCTTTGACCGGCAAGGACCTGAGTCACGACGTTTATAAGGCGCTGACGAAGAAGATTGCGACGTTTTCGAAGGGGGACGAGGAATATCACATTACAGGTCTGCCTGTCGCGGAAGATACCTTCGGCGTTGAGATGTTCGCGCAAATGGCGATGTCGGCGCCTCTCGCGATGCTGGTGATTTTCATTTTGCTGCTGCTGTTCTTCCGCAAGCCGGTGCTGGTCATCTCGCCGATGATCGTGGCGATGGTCTCGGTGATCTCGACGATGGGGCTGTTGATCGGATTCGGCTATCCCGTGCACATCATGAGCTCGATGATCCCCATCTTCCTGATGCCGATTGCAGTGGTGGATTCCGTGCACATTCTTTCGGAATTCTTCGACCTCTATACGAAAGAGAAGGGCCGAAGAAAGACGGCGATAGAAGTCATGGGCAATCTCTTTATGCCGATGTTATACACGTCGCTGACCTCGGCGGCGGGCTTTGCCTCGCTGGCCCTAACGCCGATTCCGCCGGTGCAGGTGTTCGGCATCTTCGTGGCCATCGGCATCATGATCGCGTGGATCTGCACGATTACTTTTGTGCCAGCGTACATCATGATGATCAGGGAAAGCTCGCTGGCGAATTTCGGGGCCGCCAACGTACACGCGGAGAAAGACAGTCCGCTCGGCAGACTGCTGCGTGCCGGCGGGCGCCTGACGTACTCACGGGCAAAGCCGATTCTTGTCGTTATGCTGGCTGTCACGGCGGTAGCTGTCTATGGCATCACGCGCATCCAGATCAACGACAATCCCGTCAAGTGGTTCTCCAAGAGACACCCCATCCGGCGGGCGGACATCGAGCTGAACAAGCATTTCGGCGGGACGTACATGGCCTATCTGGTCCTGGACCCAAACGAAACAAGAGCCATTCCGACCGGCTACATCGACAATCTCCGCAAACGCTTCGCCGCCAGGGTCCTGGAGCTCAAGGCGGAGTTTCCCGATGCGGCGAACGTCATCCCCGATGTGGAGATGGAACTACTCCAGCAGGCCGGCCAGGTCCCCGGCAAGGAAGACTTGCTTGCTAAGTTGAGCGACTTTGCCGGCCGGAAGCGCGAGGCTGCAAAGGACAAAGACGCCGATTTGTGGTACGAGGTGACGGATTTCTTCGAGCTTGAGAAGGAGAACATCAAAATCTTCAAGCGGCCCGACGTGCTGCGCTACATGGCCAAACTGCAGGAGCATCTCGAAAGAATCGGCCTGGTTGGAAAAAGCAACTCCGTCGCGGACGTGGTCAGGAAGGTCCACCAGGAGCTGATCGACGGCAAGCGCGAAAACTACAAGATTCCCGACACCTCGCCGGCGGTGGCGCAGTGCCTGCTGCAATTCCAGAGCAGTCACAACCCGGACGACCTCTGGCACCTGATCACAAGCGACTACATGCACGCGAATATCTGGATGCAGTTGCCCAGCGGGGACAACAAGGATATGCAGAAGGTGGTCAGGGCCGTGGAGGAATTCTTCGCGGCGAATCCGCCGCCGGTGCCGCTCAAACACCAATGGGCGGGCCTGACGTATATCAACGTGGTTTGGCAGGACAAGATGGTCAGGGGAATGCTGCAATCGTTTATGGGCAGCTTTATCATCGTGTTCATCATGATGGCCATCCTCTTCCGCTCGGCGCTCTGGGGCCTGATTTGTATGATCCCGCTGACGATTACGATCGCGGCGATCTACGGCATCATCGGCCTGATGGGCAAGGATTACGATATGCCGGTGGCGGTGCTCAGCGCCCTTTCGCTGGGTATGGCGGTGGATTTTGCCATCCATTTTCTGGAGCGCGCCCGCGCGACCTATTCGCAGACGGGCTCGTGGGAGAAAGCGTCGCCGGAGATGTTCGGCGAGCCGGCGCGGGCCATCAGTCGAAACGTCATTGTTATTGCGATTGGATTTCTCCCGCTCCTGCTGGCCCCGCTGGTGCCGTACAAGACGGTGGGAATCTTCGTCTGCGCCATACTGGCGGTCTCAGGCGTGACGACTTTGCTGATCCTGCCGGCCATCATGCGCATGCTGGAAAAGAGGTTGTTCAAGCCGCAGGCCGAACCGGTGAGGCGCAGTTGCAACTGCGCGTTCTGCGCGATTATTTCTGCGGCGGCGGTCCTGCTGGTGGCGCTGAACGTGCATCAGTTTGCCGTGGTAGGCTGGAGCACTCTGGTCTGGTCAAGCGCGTTAGCGATCCCCGTGATGGCGCTGACGTGTGGAATCCTGTCGCGCCGGAAAGCCTGTAAAACAGCGGATTCGGCGGAAAAGAAAAGTTGAAAAGAACTCAATTCTTGTGAGGTGCCTTATGACGGTTGAAAGATGTCTGAGGGGCGTTGCAGGCTTCTTCGTGTTTGCCAGTGTTCTGCTGGCACACTACCATTCGCCCTACTGGCTGTTTTTTACCGCATTCGTCGGTCTGAACCTGCTGCAGTCGGCCTTCAGCAACTGGTGTCCGATGATGACGATACTTGGGAAGCTTGGCGTCAAGGGCCAGGCCTGTACAAAGAAATGAGAGTGAGGTGCAAAATGAAGCAACTATGGAAACTGGCATGTGTTCTCAGTCTTGTGCTGCCCGCGTTTGCCGCCAGCGCGGCCGATTCAAGTGAAAAGACCCCCGACGTGCAGACGATTGTCAGCAAAGCCAATATCGTCGCGTACTACCAGGGCGACGACGGCAAGGCAAAAGTCAAAATGACCATTACGGACAAGCAGGGCCAGAAGCGGCAGCGCGAGTTCAACATCCTGAGGAAGGACGTCGAGGACGGCGGCGACCAGAAGTACTTCGTCTATTTCCAGTTGCCCGCCGACGTTCGCAAGATGACCTACATGGTTCACAAGCACGCCGACCCGAAGAAGGATGATGACCGGTGGCTGTACCTGCCCGCCCTTTCTTTAGTCAGGCGGATTGCCGCAGGGGACAAGCGGACCAGCTTTGTCGGCGCAGATTTTCTGTATGAGGATGTGTCGGGCCGCAGCCTGGAGGAAGACACGCACGAGCTGATCCAGACCACCGATGAATCCTTCGTCGTGAAGAACGTCCCCAAGCAGCCCGATACGGTGGAGTTCAGCTATTACAACGTCTCGATAGACCGCAAAACGTTCGTGCCGATGAAGATGGAGTTTTTCGATAAGCAAAACAGGCTCTACCGGGTCATCGAGTCGCAGAAAGTCGAAAAGATTCAGGGGTTTGACACGGTGGTCAAGTCCGTGGTCTCGAATCTCAAGACCGGCGGCAAAACAGAGATGGAATTTACCGACGTGCAGTACAACATAAACCTGGGCGATATCTTCACGGAACGATACCTGCAAAGACCACCGAAAGAGGCCATGAGATAAAGACAATTTTCTTTCGGAACCAAGTTAACTCATACCTGATTGAAGGGTTCTGTAAAATGGCTTCCAGGCTACGGTGGATTTTGGGGATTTGTGCGATTTTCTCTTTAACGGCGGTGGCAACGACTTCGGATGAAAACGCCGATGTCAACAACTCGCTTCTTTCCAGACTTCCGATTGAGACGCACGGGTTCTATGAAATCAGGGGGGGGTACCGGCTGCAAAACGACAAATACGAAAAAGATATGTCGATC
>DATKWR010000151.1:0-14022 GCA_035529475.1 Sedimentisphaerales bacterium
GAAATACATCGAGGTCTTTCCGGGCCAGAAGCTCAGCCAGGAGAAACCTGACGTCAAGACCGATCACAACATGTCCTCCCAGGACAGGAAACTGATGTTGCAGAAGCTCGCAGAAGCCGGCGTCAAATTGACGAACTACGGTGTCGTCGGCCTGCCGAACAATGAGGCGGAATGTCGAAAAGTGTTCGACTTCGCCAAAGAGATGGGCATTGAGACCATTGTTTCCGAGCCGCCGGAGGATGCGTTCGATCTGCTCGACAAGCTCTGTGAAGAGTACAAGATCAACGTGGCCATACACAACCATCCCAAGCCCTCGCCCTACTGGGATCCGGACACTGTCCTGAAAGTCTGCCAGGGCAGAAGCAAGCGAATCGGTTCCTGCGCCGACACGGGGCACTGGATGCGCTCGGGCATCAATCCACTCGAAGCGATCAAGAAGCTCGGGGCCGAGAAGCGGATCATCAGCCTGCACTTCAAGGACCTGAACGAGTTCGGCAACCCCAAGGCCCACGATGTGATATGGGGCACGGGTCTGGGCGATGCCAGGGCGATACTGGCCGAGCTGGTCCGCCAGAACTTCAAGGGCGTATTCTCCATCGAATATGAGTACAACTGGCTCGACTCGATGCCGGAGATCTCCGGCTGCGTGGCGTTCTTCAGAAAGACCGCCGCCGAGCTCAGCGACGTCAAGGCCCAGGACGTTTTCAAGAAGGACCTCTCGAACGCCGAGATGGAAGCAGGCTCCTGGGCGATTGATGCCGACGGTGTCCTTTCGCCCACCCCGACCGGTCACGGCGATATCTGGACCAAGGAACGCTACGGCAACTTCACCCTCGAGCTGGACTTCAAAGTCCCCGAGAAAGGCAACAGCGGCGTCTTTATCCGCACCGGCAGCATCAAGAACTGGATCAATACCGCCATCGAGATCCAGATTCACGCCACCACCGACGGCACCAAGCACGGCCAATGCGGCGCTGTGTACGATTGTCTCTCGCCCTCGAAGGATGCGACAAAGAAGCCGGGCGAGTGGAACCACTACGTCATCACCTGCCTGGACAACAAGATTTACGTCAACCTTAACGGCGAGGATGTCATCGATATGAACCTGAATCTCTGGACCGAGGCCGGCAAGAATCCGGATCCGCCGGCCGGCCCGGGAACCAAGAATAAATTCCGCTCCGCCTACAAGGACATGTCGCGCGAAGGGCACCTGGGGTTCCAGTATCATGGCAACCCTGTCTGGTTCAAGAATCTCAAGCTTAAATCCTTCGATTAAGGCTCAATGACAATGAGAAACGTGCAGATGAGAAAAGCAGATTGTAAACCCCTCATTCGCGGTCGAATGGTTCTCGTTGTCGCGATGTTGGGACTGAATGTGTTCTTGACCGGAGCGTGGCAGACCGCGTTGGCAGGCGGTTCAGATTCATCCGAAGGGTGGGTCTCGCTATTCAACGGCAAGGACCTGACCGGCTGGGACGGCGACTTACGCCTCTGGTCGGTCAAGGAGGGCGTCATTCACGGCCAGACCACCCTCGCCAATCCCGCCAAGGGCAACACGTTCCTTATCTGGCGCGGCGGCACGCTTAAAGATTTCGAGCTGAAGATCAAGTTCCGCCTCGAAAACGGCAATTCGGGCATCCAGTATCGCAGCAAAGAGGTCAGTAAGTGGGTCGTCAGCGGCTACCAGGCCGAAGTTGAAAACGCCCCCGGCAAGGTTGGGTTCCTCTACCACGAGAGAGGCAGAGGATGGCTGGTCAACGTCGGAGATTTCATGGTCATCGACGAGAACGGCAGCAAGAACGTCGTTAGTAACGTCTCGGATAAGGATGAATTGGTCAAAGCCGGCTACTACAAAGAAAAGGACTGGAACGAATACCTCATCGTCGGCCGGGGCAACCACCTGATACACTATCTCAATGGCTATCAGACGATGGAGCTGGTTGATAACGACCGTCTGACCAACCCGAACGATGCCAAGGACACCAAGGGCGCTTTGCGTGAAGGCATCCTGGCGCTTCAGATTCACGCGGGCCCGCCGATGGTTGTGCAGTTCAAGGACATTCGGGTCCGGGCTTTGCAGCCTGAGTATGGCGACGCGGTTGTGCTGTTCAACGGCCGGGACCTGGGTGACTGGCAGTTCCAGGGCGATAAGGAAAAGAGCAAATGGGTGGTCGGCAAGGCGGCGGTCTCGCCGCAGAACCCCAAACAGTTGGTGGCCCAGAAGGGGCAGGGGGAGATGATCAACCTGCCCACCAAGCACGCCGACAGCGTCGATATATTCAGCAAGGAAAAGTTCGGCGACTGCCGGATCGAGTTGCAGCTCATGGTCCCGGAAGGGTCCAACTCGGGCGTTTATGTGATGGGCGAATACGAAATCCAGGTCCTCGATAGCTGGGGACGCGAGAAGATGGGTCCCGGCGACATGGGAGCGATATACGGCGCGTCGCCGCCGCCGGTCAATGCGTGCCGCAAGCCGGGCCAGTGGCAGCAGTACATTATCGAATGGCAGGCTCCCAAGTTCAATGCCGCCGGCGACAAGATGCAGAACGGCAAGCTCCTCAAGGTCGAGCTCAACGGCCAGGTGCTCCACGAGAATCTGGAGATGCCGAAACAGACCCCCGGCGGTGTCGTCGGCGGGGAAGTACCTGCCGGTCCGCTGATGTTTCAGGGGAACCACGGGCCCGTAGCGTTTCGAAACATCATCGTGATGCCTCGCGTGAGGCAGCCGTGATTGTAAAGTGGTCGAGTGCGCGCTTGACAGCGAAATGGTGTGTGGTTATATTGCACGAAAAGCCGGATTGACGGTGAGTTTGTTAAATTTTTTGGAGTTGACAGAAGAGCAATGAAAAATCAAAAAACTGTGACAATGACAAAGATAGACAGACGGAGCTTTCTGCGTTCCACCGCAGCGGTAGGGGCAGGTTTGGCGTTCTCACCGATGGTCCTGGGGCAGGCAGCCGGCGGCAAAGCGGACGACATCAATGTGGCCCTGTTGGGCGCCGGAGCCCAGGGGCAGGTCCTGATGAACGCCTGTCGGAACATTCCCGGGGTTCGTTTCAAGGCCGTTTGCGACGTCTGGACGGAGTATAATCAAAAGCGCGTCTCCCGCATGCTTACCGCCTACCGCCACGAGCACAACACGTACGTGGACTACAAGGAAATGCTCGACAAGGAAAAAGACCTCGACGCGGTCATTATCGCCACACCCGACTTCTGGCACTCCGAGCATACCGTGGCCTGTCTGAAGGCCGGGTTGAACGTCTATTGTGAAAAAGAGATGTCCAACACGCTCGAAGGCGCCAAGAAGATGATGGAGGCCGCGAAAGAAACCGGCAAGCTGCTGCAGATCGGCCATCAGCGGCGCAGCAACCCCCGCTATCGGCACGCTTATGAGAAACTCCTCACCGGGGCCAAGCTGTTAGGCAAAATCACCTGTATCAACGGCCAGTGGAACCGCAGCAAGGCGGCGTGCGAAGACTTAGGCTGGCCGAAGAACGCCGAAATGGATCAGCCCACGCTGGAAAAATATGGTTTCAAATCCATGGAGCAGTTCAGAAACTGGCGCTGGTACAAAGGTCTCGGCGGCGGCCCGATTGTGGACCTGGGCTCGCATCAGATTGACATCTATAGCTGGTTCCTCGGCGCCAATCCCACAGCGGTCATGGCCAGCGGCGGGATCGACTACTGGAAGGGACACGACTGGTACGACAACGTCTTGGCTATCTATGAGTATCAGCTTGGCGATCGGACCGTCAGAGCCTTTTACCAGACTATCACCACGAACAGCAGCAACGGATATTATGAGACCTTCATGGGTGATGAAGGTACGTTGGAAATCTCGGAAGCGTCCGGACGCGGCAGTGTGTACCGCGAGGCTGGGGTCCCAGCGGAGAACTGGGAAAAGTGGGTCAAGATGGGCTTCATCAAAGAGCCGGACAAGAAGGAAGAAGAAAAACCCGCCGGCGATGCCGTGCTGGACGTGCGTGAGTCCCCCAAGCCGCCCAGTTATGACATACCGGTAACAATGGAAGGCAAACCGTATCATCAGCCGCACCTCGAGAACTTCGTCGACGCGATTCGCGGCAAGGCGAAGCTGAACTGCCCTGCCGAAATCGGCTACGAGACGGCGGTGACTGTGCTGAAAGTAAACGAAGCTGTCGCGGCCGAGAAGAAGCTGGAGTTCAAACCCGAGGAATTCAAAGCATAAGATGCCTTCAGGAATCGCGGCTGTGTGCGACGAACGTTTGGATGTATTCAAGCAAAAGGATTGAACATACATTGAGAAAAAAACTGATTTTAGCAGGCTTTCTATGTATGCCGGTCTTGTGCCTTGCCGCCGGCGCTGCGGATACTGAGCGGAAGCTTCTTGGCGATGAGAGTGACGGCAGCAGGGCGCATCCACTCCATCGGATCGAGCTGCTCGCCGCGCCGAGCGACGAGGGCAAGGATCCACAGGCCGTTGACCCGAATATTGACCCCGAGGCTGAGGTGCTGTTGCCTTTTTCCACGCGACATACGTGCGGGAAGTGCCACAGCTACGAGATCATTAAGAAAGGCTGGCACTTTAACAGCGTCGATCCCAATGGTGATCCGGGGCGGCCGGGCCAGCCGTGGCTCTACGTGGACGCCCGTACCGGAACGCAGATTCCCCTTTCGTATCGCCGGTGGCCCGGAACCTTCAGGCCCGGTCAATTCGGCCTGACGGACCGTGAGTTCACGAAGATTTTCGGCCGGCAGATGCCGGGCGGCGGCCCCGGCGAGCGCCAAACGCAAGACCCCGATGAGATCATGCGGCAGTACATCTCGGGCAAGCTCGACATCAACTGCCTGAGCTGCCACAACGGCGACCCGCGACAGGACCAGGGCGGGCCGGCCGGTTACGCGGTGCAGATAAGCCGTGGAAACTTCCGCTGGGCCGCAGCCTCCTCCTCCGGCCTGGCTTTGGTCAAGGGCTCCGCCGACGACATGGACGAGGCGTACGATCCGTTTGACCCGTTCGCGGTCGAAACGGCCGCCGGCGGAAGGAAGACTCCGCCGACCATCACGTATCACAAGAACGTCTTTGACCACGAGAATTACGTGTTTCTTGACATCCTCAGGGAAGTTCCTTCGCACCGATGCTACTTCTGCCACTCGAACCTCTACATAGGCGCCGAAACGACGGAGAAATGGGCCCGTGACGAGGACGTCCACCTCAAGGCGGGCCTGACCTGTGTCGATTGTCACCGACACGGGATCGACCACAACATCACTCGCGGGTACGCCGGCGAACAAGAGACCTCGACCAATGAGTCGTCGGCCACGTCTTCCTGCGAAGGCTGCCACCTTGGAGAGGATTCCTCATCGGACCCGGTCGCCGGTCGCCTGGGCGCACCGGTTCCCGAGCATCGTGGTCTGCCGCCGGTGCATTTCGAGAGACTGACCTGCACGGCCTGTCACTCGGGCCCCTGGCCTGCCGCCGAACCGTATGCGACCAAGACGTCGATGGCTCACCGCCTCGGAACGCCCAACGTCAACAAGTCGCGCGAGATGCTTCCTCACATTGCCGCTCCCGTATTCGCCAAGCAGGCCGACGGCAAGATCGCACCGCACAAGCTCGTTTGGCCTTCGTTCTGGGGCGTTCTGCGAGACGGGCAGGTCGAGCCGATTGCGCTCGAAACCGTCACGAAGGTTATCAGCGACGTGCTTGCGAAGGAGAAATTTCCCTTCTCCGGTGATTGGCCCGATTTGACCGCCGACCATATCGGCAAGGGCCTGACTTCGTTCGCATCCAGCGGCTCTCTGGAAGGCGGGGCTGTTTACGTCACGGGCGGCAAGCTGTACAGCCTCGATGATTCGGGCCGACTGCGTGAAGAAAAAGACCACCCGGCCGCGCAACCTTACTTGTGGCCCCTCGGGCACGATGTCAGACCGGCCGCACAGGCCCTGGGCGTTCGCTACTGCACGGATTGCCACGGCACGGACGCGCCTTTCTTCTTCGGCGAGGTCACAATCGACACGCCCGTCGCAGCGGACCGGCAGGCAAAGAAGATGGTGGAGTTCCAGGACATCGATCCGTTCTATGCCTGGGCCTTCGCCTTTTCATTTGTATTTCGACCGTGGATGAAGATTATCGTCCTGGGTTCGAGTGCGGTTCTGGCGCTCGTTCTGTTGTTCTCTGTGTTGAAGGCCCTGGGCTGTGTCGTGAAGGTGCTGGCCGGGGAAAATGATTAGCTTTTACAAGTGAGTGAGATGGCTCAAATGATTTCGACGCGCAAGCGAAGCCTTGTGGATATCTTGAGGATACTGGTCTATTTGGCAGTGTTGCTCTGCTTTGTCGTCTTGGCGGTGACCGGTTTTTATCCGGTCCTCGTTCTGGGCGAACACATTTCGGGCTACCTGGTGATGGTGCACGCCACTTTTGCACCGGTTTTCGCCGTCTGCCTGGCGGTCCTGGCCGTCATGTGGGCGAGCCATGGCCGTTTCACGCGGGGCGATTGGCCGTGGTTTGAGCGCATAGTTCAGCGTGTGACTCTGGCCGGAAGCGGCCATGAAAAGCGGCCTCGCAAAAGCTCTTGTCTCGGCCAGAAAATAACCTTTTGGCTGATTGTCTTTCTGGCTTTGCCGCTGGGACTCTCGATTGTCTTGAGTATGTTTCCGCTTTTCGGAACGCACGGGCAGGAGCTTCTTCTGGGTACGCATCGTTATACGGCTTATATATTTGCGCTTATTGTCATCGTGCATACTTTCCTGCTCATGCGAACAGGAAAAAAATAGTATCCAGGTTAGCTGTTCTTTCATATACTTGTCAGGGCGCAGGCGTACAGCCGTACGCGTGTAGCACGTTTATATCCCGACGCAGATTGTAGCCTTGTTCCATTGCAATAGGCTTTTGTTTCATATAGTGTCTTTCTTACACACGTGGGGGCTCTTGTCAAGGAGCCGGAAAGGAGAAAGAGCCGATGGAAAAGGTCAAAGTAGCTGTTGTCGGGCTTGGCTTTGGCGCCGAATTCATCCCCATCTATCAAAAACACCCCAACGCCGAATGTTATGCCATTTGCCAGCGGAACCAAGACCATCTCGATGAAGTAGGCGACCAGTTCGGGATAGACAGGCGCTTCACCAGGTTCGAGGATCTGCTGGGCATCGACGAGCTTGACGCGATCCACGTGGTTTCGCCCATTGCCGACCATGCCTGGATGTCACTGGAGTCCCTCAATGCGGGCAAGCACACGGCCTGTACCGTCCCTATGGCGACGACCCAACAGGACTGCCTGGCCATTGCCGAGGCCAGAAAGAAATCGGGCAAGGTCTATATGATGATGGAAACGGCGGTCTATGCCCGCGAGTGTCTCTACGCTAAGGAGCTTGTCGAGTCGGGCCAATTGGGCAAGATTCAGTTCCTCAGGGGTTCGCATCAGCAGAACATGGGCCTGCCGGGCTGGCCGGAATACTGGTATGGTTTCCCGCCCATGCACTACGCGACCCACGCCGTCAGCCCGCTTCTGTGCCTGGCGAAAAAACGCGCCGAATCGGTCGTCTGTCACGGCTCCGGGCGGATCAATGAGGACTACGCGAAGCGCTACAGCTCACCTTTTGCGGTCGAGACCGCTATTGTGAAGCTCGCCGATTCCGACCTGGCCTGCGAGGTGACCCGGTCGCTCTTCGAGACCATCAGGCAGTACCGCGAGAGCTTTGACGTCTATGGCACGAAGCTCTCGTTCGAATGGGAGCAGGTCGCCGGCGAAGGCCCCGTCATCTACTCGGGCTATGAAGACGCCAGGCGGATAGAGATTCCCGACTATGGCCACCTGCTGCCGAAGGAGATCGCCCCGTTCACGGGGCACGGCGTCTATGACGAGGAGCACGAGCACACGTCCTTCATTCAGGGCAGCGGGCACGGCGGCTCCCATCCCCATCTGACGCACGAATTTATTCGTGCGATTGTCGAAAACAGAGAGTCCGCCGTCGATGCCGGGACTGCCGCGAACTGGACGATGACGGGGATCTGCGCCCACGAGTCGGCGCTGAGCGACGGCAAGAGAATCCAGATTCCACGGACGGATTAGTCGGGTTCCAAGGACCCGAGAATTTGCCGCGGTCCATCGAAAAAGCTGTTTGTCGCCAAGTGCAACTGTTATATTTATCGGAGAAAATCCGGCGTGGTGCCGGCAGGACATAATCAAGGTATATTAGTTAGGAGAACGAATTATGAGTAATGGAGCGTTACCAGATTATCTCAGCATGGCCAAGCCCAACCCGCTTGGGAATCGGGCCGCTTGGTACAAGAACACGGCGCCCACATATGCCGGGATTATGCTGTGGTTTGTCTTCTGGCAAGATGTTCCTACGGGAGCCGGTGCGGTCGGCGGTGTGCTGTCGCATGGATTGGGGACTGCACTTGTCGGTCTGATCCTGGCAGCGTTGATGTGCCACTTCCTCTACTACCTGGTTCCCGCAATGCTGGGCATGAAAACGGGTCTGCCCCTCTACATCGTCGGTACCTCCACCTACGGAGCGACTGGGGGTTTCCTACTGCCTGGCTTTGTGATGGGCTTGCTGCAGTTCGGCTGGTTAGGCGTCAACGCCTGTTTCTCAGCGGCATTCCTTGTCAAGCCGTTCTATCCGGATCTTGGCCTCCTGGAGGTTATCAGCACGCCTCCCCATATTGTGGTTTCCATTGTCTGGGCGGCAGCGGCGGCTTTTATGGGCTTGAAGGGAATCCAGTATGTCGCCAAGGTGGCCACCTATCTGCCTCTGATCCCGTTGGTCATACTTGTCGTGTTGTTCTTCCGTTCTGCCGGCGGGCTGGGCTCTTTTGATCCCGCCCAGGTCGGAGTGACCGCCGAAGCGACGGGTGCCTTGAGCGCCATAGGTGTGATTACGATGCTGTTGACGTACGTGATTGGCTTCTTTGCGACGGCAGGCGCCGCCGGAACTGACTTTGGCATGAACAGCCGCGACAGCAAAGATGTGTCAATGGGCGGATTGGTCGGGATCGCCGGAGCAACCATCCTTGCCGGTGGGCTTGCGTTGTTAATCGTTGCAGGTACGTTTGGTTCGGGCAAGGCAACAGATGCAGCCGTTTTGAATCCGACCCAACTGATGGGTATACTGGTGGGTGAGAAGACGGGTGCTATATTCATGTATCTGTTGGCGATCGCTGCATTCCCGCCTGCCTGTTTCTCCGCGTTTATTGCGGCCAACAGCTTCAAAACCACGTTGCCAAAAGTGAGTCCTTCTATCACTGTGGGGATTGGTACAGCCATAAGTATTCTGCTGGCAGCGACCGGTTGGGCTGGGCAAGTCATTTCAGTCTTTACGGTTATAGGTGCTTCCTTTGGCCCGGTTTGCGGTGCGATGATGGTTGACTACATCATGGCCGGCAAGAAATGGGCCGGTCCTCGCGCCAGTTGGAACCCGGCCGGCTGGATTTCGTGGGCTGTTGGCTTTATCGTGGGCATGCTCCCGCTCGTGAGTAGTGTGAAAATCCCGGCCGCACCGCTGATGGCCTTCATCGTCGGTGCGGTGCTTTACTTTGTGCTGGCCAAGGCCGGCTTGGAGTCGAAGGTCGTTCCGATGGCCCCGGCAAAAAAAGCTTAGAGCGAGTGGCAATCCGCAACTTGGCGGATTCTGCTCTTGGTTTGGGTGAATTGCCTGATTGCAGGGATTCGGCGTTCGATCGAATCCCTGCTTTTTTTGGAGGAATTTGTGACTGAATCTAAGTGTTGCGTTGACAGGTTGTTACGAGCGCACTCGTCCGGGCCGGATCGTTTGAATGGCCCGGCGGGAAGAAAAAAATATACTTTTGAGCAGCTTGACAACGTCATACAATTAGGATAGCATCCCGGTTTTGATTGCAGCGGGTATTTCGGCAGTATGCTGGCGACCGAGCGTTTCGCCAGTTCAATGGAACCTGGAATTTCGAGGTAAGAAGGAAATGGTGAACGAAGATTTTGGTGCGATTGTGAAAGTCTGTGTCTGTGCGGTCTTTGCGCTGTCTCTGTGTGTCGTTCCGTCGTGTAAAAAATCGTCGGAGCCTGCCCCCCCGCAAGTCAATGAGCCAACGACGCCTCAAACCCCTGCCCCAAGCATTGTTGAGCCTGCCGTTGAAACGACCGTCTCTGAGGCTCCGGCCCCCACTCCGGCAGAGCCGAAAGTTTCACCAGCTCTCGCAGCGACGGCGGAAGGTTTGGTGCCGGTTGAAATCGAGCTGCCCAGACCCATGTTCGTGGGCACGCCGACGGATACACGCGTGCCTAATCTCGAAAAGCCGCTGGGCAAGCCGCGCCCGCCGTTCCTGGCCCCGCCCGGGACGAAAAATCTCGCCGCAGGCAAGCCGGTTTCCGGCAGCGATGAGGAGCCTATCATCGGCGAGATCGAGATGATCACCGATGGTGACCTGGAGGCGGCGGACGGCAGCTACGTGGAGCTGGGCCCATTCGTGCAGTACGTAACCATCGACCTCGGAGCACCGTGCAACATTTACGCGATTTTGGCCTGGCATTATCACAAGGAAGCCCGCGTTTATTTTGATGTTGTCGCGCGGGTTGCCGACGACCCCGATTTCATCACGAACGTCAAGACGGTTTTCAACAATGACATCGACAATTCCGCAGGTCTTGGCGTCGGCAAGGACATGCACTACGTTGAAACGAATGAGGGCAAGCTGATTGACGTTCTTTCTCAGGACGTCAAGGCGCGTTACGTCCGGCTCTACAGCAACGGCAATACCAGCAACGACCTGAATCACTATATCGAGGTTGCAGTTTACGGCAAGCCGGTAGAATAAGATGACCAGAAAGTGTTGCGTCCTTCTTTTGGCCGCGACAATTCTTGCACTGGTGCTGCGCCTGCCGCGGCTCCAGCAGCGTCCCATGCACGGTGACGAGGCCGTCCACGCCATCAAGTTCGGCAAGTTGCTTGAGCAGGGCGTCTATACGTATGATCGGGACGAGTACCACGGCCCAACGCTGAACTACCTGACCTTGATCCCAGCCCGGCTCACCGGTGCGGCGAACCTGGTGCAGGTGACTGAGTCCACGCTGCGTATCGTGCCGGTTTTCTTCGGGGTCTGCCTGATCCTGCTGCTTTTGCTCGTGGCGCGGCCTCTGGGGGCGGGGGCCACCGTTTGTGCCGCCGTGCTGACGGCCATTTCTCCGGCGATGGTTTTCTACAGCCGTTACTACATTCAGGAAATGCTCCTGGTCTGTTTCACTTTCGGTGCCATTGTATCGGGCTACCGATATACCCGGAAGGGAAGTATTACCTGGGCTTTGTTGACCGGTGTATTCCTGGGCCTGATGCACGCCAGCAAGGAAACGTGCGTGATCGCTTTTGGTTCGATGGTCCTGGCTTTGCTGCTTACGCTGCTGATGCGGCGGCAAGAAGGTTCGCTGCGCACAGCCGTCAAAGCCATCCGGCCGTCGCATCTTGCCGGTGGTTTGGCCGCAGGTGTAATTGTTTCGGCGCTGTTCCATTCCTCATTTCTAACCAATCCGGCGGGAATCCTGGACTCGATTCGGACTTACACGACCTATCTCAACCGTGCCGGCGATAACGCGCTGCATATTCATCCGTGGTACTACTATCTGGAGATGCTCCTCTATTTCAGATACGGCCAAGGCCCCATCTGGACCGAAGCGCTGATTGTTCTGTTGGCTGTGGTGGGTTTTATCGCCGCGATGACGAGCAAGGGCGCCTCTTCAGCCGG
Organism: Sedimentisphaerales bacterium; assembly: GCA_035529475.1. Taxonomy (GTDB): domain Bacteria; phylum Planctomycetota; class Phycisphaerae; order Sedimentisphaerales; family Anaerobacaceae. The sequence continues at coordinate 11,693 of DATKWR010000151.1, forward strand.
TGGGCAGTTTCTCAGGTTCATCGCCTTCTATACGATTATCATGACCGTCGTTTATTCTGCGGTTCCCTATAAGACTCCCTGGTGTCTGCTGGGCTTTCTGCACGGCATGATTCTCTTGGCCGGCGTTGGGGCCGTGGTCCTGGTCAGACGGACGCCGAATGTTCTGCCCCGTTTGATCGTCCTGTGTCTATTGTTCGAGGCTTCCGTGCATTTGACCTGGCAGGCCTATCTGAGCAACTACAGGGACTATGCGGACAGTCGCAATCCTTATGTCTATGCTCACCCCACCCCGGAAGTTTTTACCGTGGTTCAGAAAATACAAGAGTACGCCGGTGCTCAGGAAGACGGCCGCAACCTGCCCATCGAGGTTATTTGTCCGGGGGATGACTATTGGCCGCTTCCCTGGTACCTGAGATCTTTCGAGCGGGTAAGCTGGCGGAATCAAGTTGTTGATGATGCGAATGCCGCGCCGCTGATCATTGCCTCGCCCGAGGTTGAAGGCGCATTGACCAGGAAGCTCTATACCCTCATCCCTCTGGAAAAGCGCCAGATGTACCTGTTCCTGTTTGACAAGCCTTACTATGTGTGGTTACGTCCGGGGGTCAAACTGTCCGGTTTTGTCAGGAAAGACCTCTGGGACAATCTCCAGCGGCAGCCGGCCGGGACGGTGCAAATGCAGACGGCAGGCAAGAAATGAGCGAACAGCGAGAAGAGACTTGTTTTGTCCGGAGCGATCCTCAGCCCATACCCGGCATGAAGCGGTTCTCGCATGAAGCGATGGCGACGACCTTTGAGATCCTCGTCGTGTACGAGGATGAGCGCTACGCCCGGCAGGCGGCCGCAGCCGCTTTCGATGAGGTGGACCGGCTCGAAGGCGAGCTTAGCCGATTCCTTGAAAACAGCGACATTGCCCGCATCAACAACCTGCCCGCCCATCAGCCCCTGCAGCTTGGCCTGGATGCGTTCGCGTGCCTTCAGGCCGGCGCCCAAATGTATGCCCAGACGAACGGTGCTTTCGATGTCACGGTGGGGTCTCTGGTGAAGTGCTGGCGCGCCGAAGACGGATCGCCGCGCACGCCTTCGCCGGAAGAGCTGGATCGCGCGCGTCTGCACACGGGTACGAATCTGCTGGAGTTGGATGAACACGAGCACACCGTGCAGCTTTCGGCCAGCCCCGTCCAGGTGGATCTGGGCGGCATCGGCAAGGGCTACGCCGTTGATCGGGTGGCGGAGCTGCTTGCCGAATGGAGTATCGAGACGGCTCTGATTTCCGGCGGCTACAGCTCTGTCCTGGCGCTGGACGCGCCGCCCGGAATGAGCGGCTGGCCGCTGACGTTGAGCGACCCGGCGGATCATAAACACATATTAGCGCGTCCTCATCTGCGCGCCGGCGCCATGAGCGGCTCAGGCGTGCAGAAGGGCGGGCACATTATCAGCCCGCGCACGGGCCGGCCCGTACGGGCAAGACGTGCCGCCTGGTCCTCGGCCCCTAATGCAAGCACGGCCGATGCGCTCTCGACGGCGTTTATGATTATGGATCCCGATGAAATCAGGCGGTATTGCTCACTGCACCCAAACGTGCTGGCGATGGTCATTTTACAAAGCGAGGACCAGGAGCAGAAAGACACGATCCTTCACTTCGGCCGCTGGGACGAGAACGTGCTGCTGAAATGACAGTGGCGCAGAGGCGCCTACTTGTTTGACATGATCCGCCTGATGGTCAGCAGCTCGGAAAGAACGCGCCAGGAGCTTCGGGTCGGCGACAACCGGCTGTCACGATCGCAGGTCCAGTCAATGGGAAATTCCTTTATCCGACAGCCCTCTCTTTGTGCCCGCATAATGATTTCAATATCGAATGTGAATCCATCGGTGACGGCCTCGGCGTACAAGTGCCGGGCGACGTCGCCTTTATACATCTTGAATCCGCATTGTGTGTCGGTAAACTCTGCGGGGATTCCCATATCGTGGATGACGAGCCAGTGAAACATCTTCGAGCAAAGACGCCGATACAGACTCTGGGCCTTGTCGATGTGGCATCCCCGCATTTTTCTCGATCCGTGCGCGATGTCGCATACCCCGCTTCTGAGCAGGTCGAGCCCTCGCAGCGTGTCCTCGTAGGGCACGCACGAGCCGCTGTCGGCGAACATGACGTATTGGCCGCTGGAAGCGTTGATGCCCATGCGGACGCCATACCCTTTGCCCCGGTGGTTCTCGTAGCGAATGACGTTTAGCTGCACATTCGGGGGGACCTGGACCTTCTTCGCGGCTTCCGCCGTGTCGTCCCTGCTGCCATCATCGACGACGATGATTTCGCCGGTGAGCTGGTGATG
>DATKWR010000152.1:0-24271 GCA_035529475.1 Sedimentisphaerales bacterium
ATGAAGCGGCGCATCTCATCGAAATATCCCTTTTCAGTCTCAGCCAGAAAACGCATCCGGTCCAGCGTGCGCTCAGCGCCTTCATTGTCGGCGAAGAGTGCAACGCTGCCGGCGTCAAAGGCCTCACTTGCAGCCAGGCCCAGCCTGCCGCCGGAGCAGAACTCCACGTTCGCAAGGTACACAGCAACGTCACTGCCGCCGACCGCAAAAGTCACCCGCGCATTGTCATCGTCGTCCTTAGCCACAAAGCCGAAACGAAACGCTTGCCAGTCCTGCGTCAGCGCCACGGCTCTCGACAGTCCCAGATTCGCCCATGGATCGTGCGCCTGACTGACGCTGCAGGAAACCTCGCGGGGTTTGCTGGCGGCAGCCTCAAAGGTTACGGTGTAGTATTGCCCCGACTTGACCGAAAGACCGCCTTGCCCAAGTTGAAGGTGCCATTGCGTCTCGTCGGCCTTGCCAATCTGGATAGACGCCGCAGGCTTCGATTTGTATGGCCGCACGAGCACCGAAGCTTTACACCCTGAATGTTGCTCAAGGGACCAGCCCTGAGGCACACTCGTTCCGCGCGACGCCGCCTGAAAGTTGCCATTGGTCAGAACATTCGGCCCGAGCGGCTCAGCGCCCTGCGCCCAGGCTTTGCGAAGATTCTCGTCCGAGCCATAGCGTTGCGCAAGCCACGCATTGAATCTCTTGCCAAGAATGTCGGCATAGTACGGCGGAAGCGTCCGCAGTGTCTGCTCGCTGCTCCACATGAAGAAGCTGTTCTCGTTGGTGATCTCCACAATCGCCACCGCCGGATCATCGGCATAGCGCACCTTCCGATAGGGATTCTCACGCGCCAGCAACTCGCGGGCAAAGTCCTTCTGGGCATCGACCAGCGCCGGCGTGAAGATGTTCGATATCTTGTCGTATTGGCGGTTCGTCTCGGGCAGTCCCAGATACCGGCTGTGCGCCCTGCCGACGTGGAGGTTAAGATTCACGCAGATGCCGCGGCGTGCAAGCTGGTCGATGAAGAAGTCCAGCCTGTCGAGCGCTTCGGGCGCCATGGTTTTGCCGTCCTGGGCGTTCCACAGCCCCCGCGGCCACTGAGCGGTGTCCATGTGGTGACACCGAACGGCGTTGACCCCGGCCGCCGCCAGGCGCGCGGCGATCAGCGGAGCATCCTCATGCCTGGGCAAATTCGCCCCGAACGACAGATTGACGCCCCACAGCCGGACCCGCTCCCCGCCCCGGTAGAAGTGTCCCGAGCGCACAACCAGCCGCTCGGAGTCCGGACCGATGGCCTGGCCGACATCAGCCGCAATCGGCGAGCTCAGATTCGGCTTGGCGGGAATAACAAATGGAACAAAATCCTGCGCGATTGCTCCATTCGAAAGAAGAATGCAAATCAGAACACAGGTGAAGAGGCGGACAAAACGCTGCGCAGGCATTCGCCCGCCGACAGGTTCGCACAATCCTTCTATTATCATAGCGGCCTCCGATCTACATCGAGATTGACTTTGGGCATTGGCCGACAGCCGTCGCCGCAAATGATATAGTCTGCCCCGAACACTATCAACGGAAAAACGCCGAGCACACGGTCCGCGACAGCGGGCCTGCGGGCGCAGGCGTCCTGAGCGCACGCGAAGGCCGCTCTCGCTTGGACCGCATCCCCTTGCCCTGAGGAGAATTTTCAAGGGTGCTTGCAAAGTGAACGCTTAGGGCATATCATCTATCCGGGTAATGTTAAACGATAAGTGGAATAGACAGTCAGGGTTGCCGGGACGACCCGCAGAACGGAGATAGCGATGGCACACAAGTTCATTAATCAAATCCAGCCCGGAGAGACCGTCAACGATATCTACATCGCTAAAGACCCGATCCTCCGAAGCACGTCCAAAGGCGATCTCTATATCGCCATGTTCCTGTGCGACCGCACCGGGCAGTTAAACGGACGGATGTGGCAGGCGACGGAAACGACCTACCGAGCGCTGCCGAAACCCGGCTTTGTCCATATCCAGGGACGAAGCGAGCTCTATCAGAACAATCTGCAAATCATCATCAACAATGTCAGCGTGATTGATGCAGACAGGGTGAATATCGACGATTTCCTGGCCCGAACGAAAAAGGACCAGAAGCAGATGTTCGCCGAGCTCAGGCAAACAGTCGGCCAAATAAAACACGCGCAACTGAAGTCGCTGGTGCAAGAGTTTCTGGCCGACGCCGCTCTGATGGAGAAATTCTGCAATGCCCCGGCCGCGATGAAAATGCACCACGACTGTATCGGCGGGCTGCTGGAGCACGTCCACAATATGCTGCGGGTCGCCGTGGCAATCCTGCCCTACTATCCGGACGTGCAGGCGGACATGGTCTTAGCCGGGATCTTCCTTCACGATATCGGCAAGACCGAGGAGCTAGCCTACGATATAGCCTTTTCGTACACCGATTCGGGCCAGCTCATCGGGCACATTGTCAAGAGCGTCGCGATGATCAATGAAAAGGTCCATGCTCTGCGCGCCGGCGGCGGCCAAATTGACCCGGTGCTTCTGGACGCCTTGACGCATATTATCCTCTCGCATCACGGCCAGTACGAATTCGGCTCGCCCAAGCTGCCCGCGACGCCCGAGGCCTTCATGGTCTGTTATATCGACGATCTCGATGCGAAGATCAACCAGGTGACCGCGGCCATTGAGAACGAGACAAGCGACTCAAACTGGACGGCTTGGAACAACGCCCTCCAGACCCGCCTCTACAGGAAAAAAATCGAGTAAGTAGCCGCGAGCAAAGTGAATTCGAGAATTAGCGATTAGTTAGTTGGCTCGCAGCGGTGCGTCTAATTAACCAATTCACTAATCAACTCCGCACTGGGATTCAAAAGATCTGCAAAGAGGAGCATTTTATCAGATGTTCTGCACGGGGTCCCGCTGCAAAACAATGCCGGCGAACCGCCACATTTTCTCGAACTGCCGATAGGGTACCAGTCTCGCACCGGTAACCGGATCGGCGACGCTAACGGCATCGTCCGAGACATCCAGCACGGCAATACAATGGTCCAGAAGGAACGCATCCCTGACAACGACCAGCGTGATCCCGGCTTTCCTGAGCTGCTCGATAGAGTCGAAGCGACGGTACCAGCACCGCAAGCCCTCAGCGCCATAACGTTTTTGCAGGGCCGAAGAAAGGCAGGCCGGCAGGGTCCCTACGACTGGACTCGAATACGAAAGCACGGCGATCTCCCCCTCGTCCGCGGACAGTCCCAACCGGCCGAGTGCCGTGACCGCTGCGGCGGGGCCGCAGGTAAAATCCGTCGTCTGGCGACAGACGCCGTTCGAGTCGAAGCGCGTTTTCAGATTGGTCAGCCGGTCCCGAATCAGGGCTGGAACAAGAAAGGGCAAAACCGCAAACCAGGCCACAAACACGGCCATCACGAAGCACACAGTGAGTTTTTCCCATTTGCGAGGCAGACGCGACAACGGGACGGTCAGCCCCATTGAGACCGCCAAAGACAAGGTGATGAATCGGACGCGCCCCGTGGTCACCCACAGGAAGGGCCGGACAAAATAGAGAGAAGTATCGAACCGAACCACGGCCAGCATCCCAATGAGCAAAAGCGGCAGAAGATAGCCCAACACCCAGTATGGCTTTCTAAGACGCGAAAAGACTCTGCCCACAAGGACGCCCAACAGGGCGACGAGGATCGCCCCAGCAGTTTCAACCCAAGGATTCATTTTCAGCCTTTCAACCCCTCATATTGACACGCTTATTGTATCAAAACACGCCCTCCGAGTCAAGCGAATTGTCACGCGACTGCTGAATGGACCGCTGACGCCGTCCAGCGTCCAGAACAAGATTTGCAACACCGGAACAGGACCCGGCAACGCAGCGGTATCGGGCACAGACCCGAAACCTCCTCGTAAGCCTGCGCGTTAACCGCACGAGCCAGCTTCTTTGGCGACTCAGAGCCTCAGAAGGCTTAGCGGAGCGCCTGTCTTTCTGCTGTTGCTTTGGGTTTGGGGGCTTGAAGTGGGCTTTGGCCGGGCCGGCGAGGTGCTCCAACGCTTCAGCAACGCCTCAACCACTTCAGGGTGCGTGTGACCATACGTCTTGTTAGCGAAAGCGCTTAGCTCCTTTGTGTCTATGCCGTAGGTGTCCGGCCACTGCTGAAATTGGCTTTGTCTTTCAGAATTCGTCTCTTTGTCCGGCTGGGCAGGGCGCTGCGCCTCGGCGGCGTCGGCCTCGGCCACCGGCCGCATCAGTTGCACGGCCCGAAGTTCGGCCATCGTCTTGTACAGGCTCTTTTCGATCCTCCGTTCGTACTCGAACAGCCGCTCGATCAGCTTTGAGCCGCACCAATCCTCCTTGGCGATACGCCTAAGAGCCAGATACTCGACCGAGTCGCGCGGGTCTTTCGACTGGCCGCCCGTACTGACCCACACGGGTGCGTCATAAGAAATTCCCCTTTCTGCATTGATTGTTTGCGACTGGCTGTTGGCGATCTTCGACATACGATATACGCAGCATTCCGATTATGCCGATTCATTCTCGAACGGAAGGAGAAATGCCCTCAAGGCATGAGTGCTGCAAAATGTTCCTTTGGCGGTTGTGTGTCACGGGAGCAAGAAAATATGGCCCGCCGGCACGAAACCATCGTCTGTAGTCCGGCATGGTTCTATGCTATTAGTCATTGGTGCGATTCATCGCACCCTATCTGCTACCGACGAACGTACACCCGGGCGACACAATCCCAACAGAGAAATAGGTATGCTGTCCGCGTTTCGTCCACGTAAAATATGTTCCTGCAACGTGGAGTCTTATTGTGCAGAGCCGCGCACATTGGCAGGTTTCCCGGCAACCCAGGTCACGGCCCTTTGGACCAGTGATTCGAGGTCGGCGCTTGCCTCAGGGTGCGGACTGATTGCGATGACGCGTCCCCTGCCGAATTCGGAGGCGATGATCGCCGGCGTATCGATCATTGTGCCTTTTTGCGGTTCGTATTTGGCAATCTCCGTGCGGAAGAAGGCCAGAGGAACATACTCAGGAAGGTTCTCCTGGCTGGCGGGCGAGAGGATGGGACCGTTGGCGTACCGGAGTTCCACCACACCCGACACATCGCCGAGGATCTCTTTGCCCTTGTCGGTCAGTTCCATCAGCACGTTTCCACTGCCGCGAAACCACATCGATTTCTCGCCTACGCCGGGAACGTACTGCTTGCCCGTGAAGGTCTTGGCGTTTATCAGCCCGAGGCTCCAGTCATACTTGGCGGTTGCCAGGAACGCACCCGCACAAATCCCAACATACCCGCCGCCGGACTCAACGAACTTCCTGACCATGCGCCTGCCTTCTTCGCCCAGGGCGGCCGCCTCTTCGCTCCCGCTGCCGCCGGGAAAAATGACCGCGTCGAATTGGTCCAGAACACCGGCTTGGACATCCGCCGGGCCGACGTGATGCAGGATAGACGCAGGCGTGGACGCGAAGATTCGCTCGATGTTTTTCACGCCTTGGCCTCCAGTTCCGCCCGCGTCATAGACGGCCACGCGTGTTCGGAGGGATTCCTGCACGCCCGTCATCACGTTGACGCTTCCCGATGCCATTTCCAGCTCACGCATCAGGCAATGCACCATGATACGATGTTGCCGTGTGCGCGTGGAAAGCGGTTGCTTTTGGTAGGTTGTCTCAAAGCAAAAGCCCTTTGCTCCGAGCCGCTCGACGGTCGCCCGAACCAGACCGCCGTTGGCCGGGCCGCTCTTTGATAGTTTCACGATCTTGCGATTGGGGTCATCGATCGTGGTGTTGATTTCGTTGTGAATCTTGGACGCAAGCTCCTGCATTTCAGGGGTATCGAAGTAGATGATGCTGGAACCATCGGACTTGGGATTCGTGACGCGGAAGTCGAATCCCTCGTGCAAATCGATGATCCAGTCGGGTTTCTGCTTCTCAATAAATTCCCAAAGGGCTTTGATCGGTAAGGAAGAAGCCTCGTTTGGTCCGCCGCTCTTGGGGAAATTCCGGTTGGCGTTACGGGTCGCTTCTGCTTCGTCCGGCAGCCAGCGCGTGTTCTGTCTCAATCCAGGCGTGTTGACCCCGGGTACGACGATCAGCCTGCCACGCTTGACCAGCCAATGGCGCATCTGTTCGGCCGCCCGATAGCCGGCCGGTTCATTGCCGTGCACGCCAGCGGTAATCAGAAGCGTTGGGCCTTCGACGGACGCGTCGATAATGTAGTAGGGATTCTCCCACACGGTCTTCTCAGCGATCAACCCGCTGCTGCGGCTGACTTCAGCCCGGGCACCATTCAGGAGAACCGTTAAAACGAAGACGTACGGAAGTAAGGATCGAAACCCTTTTCTTGGATCGTTTATGAGAGAGTGATATTTACACATGTTCCTTCCACAACTCCGCCCTTGTTTATTCACTGAAATTTACATAAGACTGTTAACTCTTGAAAGGATATCGCAAGTCGTTTCGTTTGTCAAAACTTTGAATACGGGCTTTAACTGAGTTAAAGAATAGGGACGCACCTCTTACTTTTCAGGAAATCAAAGAAAGGTAAGTCACGACAGCATAGATCCACAAAGAACAGGATTGGGTACGTCCCTATTATAAAATAATACGGCACCCAATTATTCTCAGAAAATCGTGAAACCGCCTCGTTCGGCATCCGCAAGGTTTAGCGTAGCACACATGGGGCTGTTTGCCACGAACCTCCCATGGAATACAGGAGACAGAATTCGGCTGGCCGGAGAGTGCCAGTTTTTTTCGATTTTCGGGGTGTATCAAGTTCATCGGACTCGGACTTATGCCGATAAAGGCGTATGCAAGGCGATGTGCAAGAATGTGGAAATAGAGACTTGACAACACAATAGAAAGGGAATAGAAATGATAGGCGTGCGACCTATAATAACGGCGATTGTGTTGGTACTGGCGTGTGTTTTGACGGGCTGTTTCTCGTCCAATCCGCAAGACATAGAAGCCTTCAAAATGCCCCAGGATGTGTATGTCTCAACGGACCAGTACCTCTTGTCGCCGCCGGATGAAATCGAGGTGCACTGCTCGAAGGCCCCGGAGATTAACCTGCAGCGGCAGCAGATTCGGCCGGACGGCAAGGTAAGCTTCGAAGCGATCGGCGAGGTCGAGGCCGCAGGCAAAACGGCCGCGCAGGTCGCCGAAACCGTGCGGCAGAAGATTGTGGAGTTGTATAAGTTGTCCGGCGATAATCCCGTCGATGTCCGTATCGTGGCGTTCCGAAGCAAGAGATACTATGTCCTCGGGCAGGTGGGTAGTCCCGGAGCCCAGGTCTATTCAGGGCGCGATACCGTCTTAGGCGCGATAGCGCTGGCGGGAAGCCCAACGGTGCTGGCCTGGCAGGAGCGCATCCAGGTGATAAGGCCGTCGCGCGACGAAAACGTCAAGGCCAAGGTATTCGAGATCAACTTCGACCGGCTGAGCGCCCACGGCGAGGCAAGCAAGGACGTTTTGCTGGAGGAAGGGGACATCATATATGTGCCGCCGACGATCCTGGCGGCCGCAGCGATGAAGATAGAAGAGTTCATACGACCAATCGCGAGAGCCTTCTCCGGCTACTACATAACGCAACCGGATCGCTATCCCGGCGCTGTCAGCGGGGGGGGCGCATATTACTGACGCGCGTCGCAGCTACGTGCCTCTCAACCGGCGCATAGCGGACCTCAGAAGCAGGAGCAGGGTCAACTGATGAGGCGGCAAGACGAATTGAGAAAAGCCCACGTGGCCAGCACGATATGGTTCGTTCTGGCCGTCGGCTACATCCTCGTACTGACGTTACGCCAGGCCGGCGTGAAGTGGTGGGTCGTCTTTTCCCTGTCAGGACACGGCGTCCTGATCACCGCAGTGCTGGTCAGTCTCTACTTGTTCGCCATTTTCAGGGGGATCAGCAGCAGCCAAAAAGTGCTGGTCGAACATGCCCTGACCAGTTCAACATACTATGCGATATTCTACGTTCTGACGCCTTTCCTGGGGGGCGCAGCCGGTTGCCTGGGAATGATCGGCGCGCACGGGGTCAGCCAGTTTTTCCTTGGAGTCGCCCTGGGCACTCTCGGGGTGACATTTGTCGTCTGGGTGATTCTCGACCCGGTCATCGGGATGGTGGAATTGCTCCTGCCCGCAAGCCGAAAGCACCGCAGTGATCGGCTTGGAGAGGCGCGGGCCGAACGTGAGAGGAAGCAGAAAGACCGGGAGCACTTGCTGGCGCAAGTGCTCGCCGAGGAAGATTCGCAGCGCCGCCGCTGGCGCGAAATGCTCACGCCCCAGGCTCAGAGGCTTGCGGGCTTACTGGAAGAGCAAGTGACCGATCCACAGCAGGCGGAGCGCGAAGCGGTGGGCATAGGCGTCATGGCCTGGCAAGCCGGGGGTCTGAGCTGTATGCAGGAGGTCCGTGACACGGCTATAGCCATCTGCAAACGGAACAGCGAGGACAAAGCCGTTGTGGACTACCTCAGCTTCTGGTGGGACGGCATTGGGAACTGGCGAGCGACGCCGCTCGGCAAACGCTCATAGTCAGCTCTCACCACGAATCACCGGTCTGAATGGCCCGCCGAAAACAACTCATGCCTTTTCGACTTGCCTTCTTCATACGACAGGCGATTCGGAGCAACATCTCGACGCCGCTCAACGGGCACGGGAAAAGGCGAAGCATGCTCACCTTCGCCTTCTCCGGCCAGTACCTTCCTAAGTGAACTCTTGCAGAACTCTTATTTCTAACAGGCTCGCTCAGGCGATCTCCCATCTTCTCAACCAGCCCACAAGGCCTATGCCAATGCCGCTCAACACAACGGCCCCCGGAGCAGGAATCGCCGGCAAGGACTCGCCCGTTCTGACGGCCCATTCCTCGAATCCCGCGTTATTGGCGTAGTTCTCGCCGAATCTCGAGTACAGATAAACGTAGCTCCCATAGCTCTGGTCAAACAGACTGTCAGGAATGTAGGCCAGCATGTCGCCGGTCCCGCTGCCGCGATTTAGCCTGTAATCCAGCCAAATCCAGTTGTCACCGCCGGCGTCGAGGTCATAGATCGGCGCGCCCAGGGCGGAATATTGCGTCACGTCGCCCGAACTCGCCAAATAGATCTGCAGCGCGTCCAGCGACAGGTATCGGCCCTGAGCGGTACCGTTCTGGTTGATGTCCAGCAGAAACTCTCTATAAAGCGTTCCCGCATTACACACGGCCGAAACGTAATTCAAAGAGACCTTCCGAACATCCTCCAACAGCAACGATCGAGTGAATTGTGGAGAATTGTTCTGATCAAACTCCAGGGGACGTGCATCGGTGTTATAACCCTGTGAGATGTCCCCATTGGAGGAAAGTCTGACAAACGGGTCAATAACTCCTGATCCGGTTGACTGCGGGCTAACCTGCTCAAAGTACGCGCTCCCGATGTACCCGGAACTTCCAGCCGTCGTCAAATCCAACGTCACGCCGGCCCATACGGGCATACAGGAAATCGCACACAGCAGCATAGCTGCAGCCAGGCACACCCTCATTCTTGTTTCGGAACTCTGCCGAACAACAACAAGGGTCCTGAACGCGGCAACCCAAAACAGACCGCATCTCAACAGGGTGCTCCTGCAAAACGACGGAAAGCCCAACAAGGCTTTCATACCATCCTTAGCTTTCATAATTACCATCCTTAGATCAAAGGCCTCGCATAAACAGACAGGATTCTCCTGTAAAGATTCTGTTCCTACCCGCTGGTGAAGGCCCTATTCAGACCACTGCGCACGATAGAACGTCGGCTCATCCAAACAGAGCGTAGAGATTGCGCAGAACGTGGCGGTCCGCGCGCCGGTCCGGCGACAGCAACCACTGTTGTCCAACACAGAGGCGGCTGCCCTCCAAAAACCCGGGACCGTTCTTCATACATTTCTGATAAAACTGATCGCGCGGGCCGCACGGATTCTATGGAGATGCCCTCCTGTGATGACCTGCCAAACCTAACAAGTACCCTGTGAAATTCCGCTGCGACGCCGTTTAGATGGCCAGGGGACAGTCCGGTAACGTCGAGCCTGTTTTTGCTTTCGAGCCCATTTGGCGCGAAATCCGAAGGAATATGCCGGCCAAGAAGATGCCGCGTGCGGACCTCTCCCGTCGCCGAGGCGCCCGCCGCTGCCGTCAGAGGAAACACTTTAAACCCTGTCACTCCCTTGGTATCGCTGCCACGCACCATTTCTGCTCTGTCTCCTTACAGAGTGCGATGACATCAACTCCATACCCTGCGGGCCACCCTCTCACGCGAATGCCGAGATGGCCTCCTCTCAACGATTAAGGTGCCGAATCTCCGAATCCAGCACGCAGTTAGTATATACTACCAACCGCGCCGAGAAAAGGGCAAAAAGCTTTCTTACTTTCCGGAAAGCGTGTATTTTCGGACCTTGCACTCCTATACACTTTATCGGACGCGGAGGGCCAGCAACTTTAGCCAGAGTGTGTGCGTCGCACAAAAAATCTAAACAGAGCCCGGGCACGGTGAGTTTTCCTGATGGCGGTCCGGAGGGCGCAGATTGAGTCAATACAGACGACAACCTGCGGTATTGTGAGGCTCATGGAAGGGCGGAACCCGCGTCGGGCGGCTCGGTGCACTCGGGCGAGTCCCTTACCGGGCAAAGTGAGTCCTGTGAGGTGCTTTCAGGTGAGTCCCTGGTACGGCATGCCTTGCCTGCGAGGAGGTTGCAGACAAACTGTCGGGCGCCAAGCCTGTAAAGAGAAGTGGCCGACGGTGGCTGTGTATAACGGTGACTGTTTTCTCGCGATCAACTCAATCTATAGGGCGAGGCGACTGCGGAGCACTATCAAACGTGAAAGAGAGGTCTTTCGCATCGCTCAGGAATCTCAGGAGCATTGCGATCTTGCTTTCGACGCGGGTCTTGCGATAGATATTTCTGGTATGAGTCTTTACGGTGCCCGGCCTTATGCGCAGAACCTTGGCGATGCCGCCGTTCCGCAGACCCTGGCAAATCAACTCGGCAATTTGACGTTCACGAGGCGTCAGATTATACCGGTTCTGCACGTAGAGCCACTGTTTCTTGCTCAGCGCGACGTCGGGCGGTTTGACGCCCGGCTCATTGCTTATGAAGTCTTCGGCTTGTGAATTTGGCATTCCCGTCATGGCTAACTACCCTCCTGCAGTTGTCTGAGCAGACGCTGTGCATCGGTAAGGTCTGCGGTCGATACTCCCCCAATCCGTGTCCCTATATCCAGAATCTGGTTCAATTCCTCAATCGCCTTCTCTTTCTGCCCGAGTTGAGCCAGTGCCCTTGCCAGATGAAGGCGGGTGGCAACACTTGCCGGCGTTGCGCTGGGATAGAGGGCCATACAGGTTGTAAAATCCTGGACAGCCTTCTCATACTCACCCAATCGGTAGTACACGACCCCGCGCGTGTCAATCAGGTCAAAGTACTCCGGCGTGATTCTCAGACCTTTTTGCGCCAGTTCGAGCGCCTCGGCGTGCCTGCCCTGCTCTTGCGACATTATCCAGGCAAGATTATTGATGGCGATCACATTGTCCGGCTCCAGTTCAAGCAGCCGCTGATATAGTTCGGCCGATTCGGCGGAGCGACCGGGCGCCTCCAACAACAGGACCGCGAGCACACTCAGCACCTCGGTGGAATCAGAAGCATCTCTGCGTACCATCCGAAGCAAATCTTCCGCCACCTTCCTGGCCTGACCGTCCGCAAGCGCCCCTAAATCCCTCGCAATGCTGACAACCGTTCGGCTATCCGTTGGATGGGACTGATACCAGTCCTTGACCTTCTCGCTCAGCGCGTCCCAGAGCTGGTCCTCTCTGAGCATTTGCGCCCACGCCAAGAGCGGCGCCGGGTCGTTTGGCTCGGATTCATGCAGAGCGTCGAGCTCCTTTTGCGCCCTTGACTTTTGGCCGTTTGTGTATTGCGCAACGGCCATGGCAATCCTACAGCGTCTGCGGGTGGGCTCGTCACACCTGGCCAATTGCTTTCTCAGCAAATCCATGGCCTTTTTCGACTCATCCGCTTTGGTGTACATGTCGGCCAGCAATAGTACCACCTCCACGTCGTTCGGATCGGACTCGTACAACACTCTCAGAGTTGGAACGGCCAGCACGGGCGATCGGATCGACTCGGCATTGGCCTTCAAGAGCAGCAGCATCTTGTCGTTGGGTCCATGAGCAAGGCCCCGCAGGGCGGCATCCAGGGCTCTTTCAGGTTGTCCCCTTTTGATTGCGATGTCCCCCATGAGAGCCCACGCTTCGCTGATTTCAGGCCGGTCACGGGTCACCGCCCGAAGAATCCGCTCGGCCTTGTCAATTGCCGGTGCGGTTCCTTCGGCAAGCAGGACGCGGGCATTCAGCAGTTTCAGCTCGATATCCTCGGCGTTCGATTCCAGGGCTTTCTGGAGCAGTGTTTTGCCTTCGCGCACTCTGGCCGGCGCTCTGGACGCCAGGAACAGGACAATCCCACGTTTCTGGATACGGATGTCATCGCCCGCCAGCGACAGTGCCTTTTGAATATCGGTAATCGCTGTTTCAAGCTGCCCCACAAAACGATGGAAATCGCTTCTGGCCACCCACACGTCAACGTTGTTGGGGTCAATGGAAGCCGCACGGTCGAGATCCGTCGCAGCCCTATCGACGTGACCCAGCGTGGCACACGTTCGAGCGCGAAGGATATAGGCCGAAGCATTGCCCAGGCGAGCCACGATTTCATCGGAAAGCCGCAGCGCTTCGTCTGGGTTGTTTCGCCGAATATCGAGCTGGATTTGAGCGGCCGTAACCGGCAACGAGTTGGGATCCCGGCTCTTGAGCTTCGCCAGCAGTCCCGAGGCTTCGTCGAATCTGTTTTGCTGCATTTGAAGAAACGCCAGAGACAGGCAGGCCGCCTGATTGTTGGGGTCGCTGCTGAGAAGATCCTGCAATACCCCGGACGCAGAGTCCAGCTCGCCGCGTCTCAAGTGACCCTGCAATATCAGCTTCTGCAGCTCTGGATGGTACAGATCCTGGGTGGATGCCCGCTTGAGCACCTGCTCGGCTTCCTCATACTCCTTCGCTCCATACAACGCGGCGACGGCCGGAAGGATCACGCGCAGGTCATCCGGCGACACCCGCAGGGCTTCGCGATACGTCAACAGCGCCAGTCGCATTTCCCCCGCGCGTTCGTAGGATCGTGCCAGTAGCAGACGGCTGGGCTGATCGTTCGGATTGGCCAGCATGTTCTCTTTCAACAGGGAAGTGATTTGAGGATAACGATCCTTGAAATTATCCGAGGCGAACCAGACTCTTGCCTGCTCGTATCGCCATTGCCAGCCCGTATCACCCTCAAGCGATTTGATCTGATCGACAAGCTTTTGGGCCCGCTCGGAGTCCTTCATGACCGGTTCACACAACAAAAGCCTCCGCTTCAGGGGAATATCCTTGGGCAGTTTTTCTTCAAGTGCCGTCAACAGGGTATGGACGCTGTCCTGGCGTTCCCACCGCGTGTAGAACTGGGCAAGCAGCAAAGCCGTCTCTCGCCGGGCGACCGGGTCCTCGATGCGCGTCAGCGCCCGCTTTACAGCTTCTTCACATTGGTCTCGAAGACCTTGCCGATCCAGGAAAATAGCAAGATACCTCACTAACTCGGCAGATTGAGGAAATGTCTCCGTGGCTTCGTTCAATTTCGGGATCGCTTCGTCGATCTTGTCCTGGGCGGCAAGCAATTCCGCTTCGGCCATCACAATGCCAACCGGTAAAAACGAAGTCTCCCCAAGCCGGGTGAGCAGTGTCTGAGCTTCGTCGAATCGACGGCGTTGAAGTGCGAAACGGAATTGCCAGAACGGCAGATCCGGGGGAGCGTCCTTCGCCGTATTCAAAGCGGACAACTGCCTCTGTATATCCCGCCACTGGGCGGGTATCTGTCCTCCGTCGGCGGAGGCCGTCGGTGACCGTTGCATTTCAATCTGAACGCGCAGCAGAGCGGCCTCGGTGTTCTGGGGCGTAAGCTCACTGGCTCGTGCGGCGTGTCCGGCGGCCTCGGTCCACTTTCCCGATTGTGCCAACAGCCTCGCAAGGGCCAAATGTCCCTCCGAAGAATCGGATCTTTCAGAAATGAGCGTCCGCAACTGCCGTAACGCCGATTGCGTATCGCCTAAACGAGACAGAGCCGACGCCAGTGACAGCCGGACCTGGACCGACTTGTTGCCCGATTCCATTGACTGCCGCCAGCGTTTGACGGCCTCAATCAGATCGCCCTGCTCAACGGCAACCAGACCACGCAGAAATGCAACAGCCGAGGGGGAGATATCCTTCTGGGCCATTTGAGAAATGCAGTCGTTCGCATCCTTCAGACTCCCCGACCGGATGAACAACTCGGCCGCCACGGGCATGAAGTCCCAGGGCTGAGAGGCAAGCTCTTTTAATCCTTCGCGTGCCACCTTCAACATCTTCTGCTGCGACCGCGACTTCAGGGCGAGTTGGGCCGACGTTTGCCACAGCCCCTGATCGGCCGGCGCGGCCTCCTGCACGGCCATAAGATGTCCCTCCGCCCTCTCCAGGGCACCGCAATCAATGAGCTCCCTTGCAAGGCGAAGCCGCACGGCGGCGTCTGAGAGGTCCTCTCCCTCCGCGCGCTCCAGATCCGCCAGGGCTAAAGACGGGTTTTCGCTTCTTCGACGGAATCCGGCACGCACGACATAGGCCAGCGCCGAAGACGGGTTGTTCTTGACCGCCTCATCGAACCATTGGAGCGGAGCCTCGCGAAAATCTGTCGGACGTTGCTCGATGAGCTGGCCCAACGTCTCATAGGCCAGGACCTGGTCGGGATGCTCCTTTACGATGGCCTTCAATTCCGCCGCGGCGTCTGCGAACTTCCGCTGTGCCGCCAGCGCCAGAGCCAACATCCTGCGAAGCGCCGGATCGGGATTCGTTTCAAGCTGTCTTCTGGCGACCAGCTCGGCCTCGCCCGGCGTGCCGACCGCCAGGTAGATTTCGGTGAGTTTTATGGCCGCTTCGGAATTGTTCCTGTCCGCTCTCAGGGCGGCGCGATAAGCTCCTGTGGCCTGCCGAATATTGTTGCTCTTGACCGGCCGGATATTCATACACGCTTCAGCGTACTTGAGCAGTGCCGCAACATCGTCCTGCCGCACCGAAAGATAGTAGCCCAAGTGCTCCGCCGCGTCCTCCCACATCCCGGCGTCGTACGCTTCATTCCCGCGCACGAGCCCCTGCTCGGTTCTATTGGTCTTGTGCCATTGGCGCAGTCCGAAAGCCCCGGCGCCCAAGACCGCCAGGCTGATCAACAGAACAGCCGCCAATTTCCAGTTGAAGTATCTTGCGGGCATGTACCCACCTCTTCCTTTCTTGAGATCAATGCCTGACTTCGATTTGGCAGAAGCTCAGTGGCGCCTTAAAATTGGCTGATGAAATTATCGAGAAGCTTCATGGTCGTTTGCCAGCATATTGACAAATCCGTCTTCAGAGACAAGTTTCTGACGTACTGGACGTCGTAGTGGATCCATTCCTGGAAGTCCCTCATGGGCTCTCGCGTTCTGAATATCTGCCAGAGCCCGGTGATCCCCGGCCGAACCGACAGTCTGGCGTCACGCCAAAGCGGGCACAGCGTGTTCTCCGACTCGGGAGAGGGCCTCGGACCGACGACACTCATCTGGCCGAGTAAAACGTTGACGAATTGAGGGATCTCATCGATATAGGTCTCCCGCAGAAACCGCCCCACCGTACTGATTCGCGGGTCGTCGGTCATTTTGAACTGCGGGCCATCCACCTGGCTGACCACGCGCAGTTTCTGCTGTATCTCGTGGGCCCCGGTAATCATCGTCCTGAATTTCAGGCAGTCGAATTCCTTTCCGTGCAGCCCCTGGCGCTTGTCCTTATAGAAAACCGGACCCGGGGACGTCAGTTTAATGGCCAGGGCCACGAAGGGAATGACCGGGGCGAACAGGGTCAGAACCACTGCGGCGACGATGCAATCGGCAATTCGTTTGAGACACCTTGCATAAGAAAACCATTTCCAGCTCCGGAAAGGATCATACGCGTCCTGCAGCGAGCTCAAGCCGCGACCTGCCTGGGAAGTCCCCTCGGCATGGTCGCGCCGCGGGCAAGCCGACCGGCTCCAGTCGTATTGCGGCCCTTCCACAACACAGTTCCGCACAAGTTGATTCTTCGGCACGCAGGTCTCGGGGCCGATGATCGATGAATGTATGATGGCGCCCGGGGCAATTCTGACTCTGTCGCCAATGACGGCCGGCCCAATGATGATAGCGTCCGAAGCAGCGCTGACGTGATCTCCCAAGAGCACGTCCCCGACGATCCGAGGATTTCCGGATATTCTGCTTGAATCCGCCAGCGCGGTTTTGCGATGCGCCGAGAGTCCCATTCTGCAAAAGCCCAACAATCCATCTTCCGTTCCCAGGTCCACCACGTTCCCGCAGATTCCAATTCCGCGCAACGTCAGACCCTCTGAACGGCACCTCTCAGTGAATGCGGAAAAAGACTCGGGCAGAGCACCGTCGGCGATAATGCGATTGAGCCCGTGGTTGCGAATGAAAAGGTGGTGAGGCCAATCCTGACCCGCGAAGACAAACTCGGCCCAATCCGAGTACACCCGGCGGAATCCCGCCACCTTGCCCTCGGTGGTTAAACGGACTTTCTCTCTTTCGCCGGACAAGTCGGGCTCTACCGTGACCGCCAGCACGTCCGCGCCGGCGCCGGCCAGAGCTTCTTCAAGCAGCTCGGCGTTCACACCGGTGGCGAAACGCCCGTTGGAAATAACGGACCAGGAACTCCGTGATTCCTCTTGGCCGACTTGTGCAACAAGCTCCGAAGGAAGGGGCACCTTGTCTCCATAGAAAGTCATATCTGGGGGAGCAGGCGTAAAACGCCGCCCCTGCTCTGCCTTCCGGCCCGCCCCTGCCCCGCAGCCGAACATCCATCCCTCCGGGATGGCATAGGCGGTCCGGCCGAAATCCGATCGTCTGGAAAATCCGGGCAGGCGGATCCTGGACCGCTGCGGACTCAGGCAGCGACCCAACCCGTCGAGAACAAGGTGGGCCAGAGGTTCATGGGTCAGGGCGAATCGGAGCAGACCATCGCCTCTGCCATTGGAGGAGTTCTTGTGTATGATTATCAGATTCATGGATGGGTAATAACAAAAAGCACTGCCGTCACGGACTTTAGCGGCGCCCGCACCGCCGGCAGATTTTCAGACGAACCTCTTACGAATCACACCTCGTCCGTTTCGGTGTCCTCGGAAGCCTCGTCGGTGATATCCGCGTCTTGCTCCATGGCGAACATCAGCTTCCTTCTGGATACATTGGCGCTATCCCTCGATTGCGCATAGTAGGTATGTCCGTGACGGAAATAACCGTGGCTGGCGTCCACGCTGCTCAGGACAGTCCCCAGCACGTTGACGTTTATTTGCGTCAGCCGCTCCTTGGCTTGCTTGAGATCGGGCATGGTGGTCTGGCCCGCGTAACTGACTAAAATGGCGGCATCTCCCATTTTGGCCCACAGCAGCGCATCCGGAAAACCGAGTGCCGGAGGCGTGTCAATAATCACGTGATCGTATTTTCTGCTGATCATGGTGATACGTTTTCTCGTCGAGGGCAGGGCCAGCAGCTCGTACGCATCCGCCGAATCGCTAAAGTCAGCCGCAAGCACATCCAGCCCGGTTGAAGCCACCGAGTACACCGCCTGTTCGAACTTGACGCCGCATAACACATCTTGCAGCCCGCGGGAACCTTTGGGCAGGTTCAACAAACGCGCGACGTCCGGTTTTCTCAGGTCGCCGTCTATGAGCAGGACCTTCTTGCCGGATTCGGCCAGGCTCGTAGCCAGGTTGACGGCAAAGGTCGTTTTTCCTTCCTTCATCCCCGGGCTCGTCACCACAAGCTTCCTGGGAATCCCCTTGCCGCCGATAAGCCCGAGGTTGGCGCGAATGGTCTGGTAGTCTCCCACGATTTGCTCGGAAAGCAGAGCGGGTTTGACGGTATTCAAGCTGGTCGTCGTCCCGATAATCCGCATGCCGATACGCTTGGCGACGTCATCGGGGGTCCGCAGGCGCAAGTCGGCCTTGTCCCGAAGATGGGCCAGCCCCATGCCGCAGACAAGAGCAGCGACAACCAACGCCGCCGAGAGTTTCACCCGCCTGTCGTTAATCGAGGCGACGTCGGCGTAGTAATACACCGACACTCTGGCCGGACGTTTTCGCTGCAGTTCGACGTCCTGGATGCGCCGGAGCACCAAATCGTACCGTTCTTTGGTGAGATCCAGATCGGCCTGAAGCTCATCGATCGTAAGCTGCTTGCGTCCAAGATCGATAGTCTGAACGTCTTCTTTGGACAGCGTTTCCCGCAGCCGCTTCTCGTATTCGCGCGTTTGTTCCAATTGGCTCCGGATGGCGACAAGCTGCTTATTGCCGGCTTCGGCCGTCTCCTTGGCCACCAGGTCATCGAAGTCTTTGCTGGCCTCACTCTTTCGCTGCTCCATACGCTCCTGCAGCGCTTCCAACAGCCCCACCTTGTTTTGAATCTCCGGATTCGTTGGGGATAAATCCTGCCTGGCAACGATGATTTCCTGCTCCAATTCCGTGATGCGGCCGGTCAGCGCCGTGACGGACGTGTCCCCATTGATATAATCCCGCCGCATCTTCAGCAGCTCTTCCGGGGCGATTGCCTGTTCTCTCGTTCGCTCGAGCAACTGAACCTGTGCTTCAAGCTTGATCCTCTCGGCCTCCACACCGGTGAGCGTGGTCAGCAGACTTCCAACACGCTGCAGCATCACGTCCTGACGGTCTTGCAGGGCCACCGTCCCGTATTGTTGCCCCAACTGATAGATGGTCTGGCGGTCATTTTGAATCTTCTCGTACAGAGCGTCACGCTCGCCCTCCAGAAGCGCCAGTTGCCGGTTCTCACCCTCATTGGCACTGACAACTTCGCTCTCCATGTAGGCCCTGATGAACGCATCCACAATCTGTTTGGCTTCTTCCTGGTTTGTGCTCTGCATGGTGACCTTGATCAATTCCCTCAGGCGGTCGGCGGTCACCAGGATGCGCTGTTCATCGACGATGGCCCGTTTCAATCTCATGGCCGGCTCAAGTCTTGTGCCCGGACCCGCCAATTTCTGCTTCCACTGCCCGATGATGTCGGTCGGCTTGTTATCGAAGAAGGACAGGTTCCTGTCCGCCAGGGCATCTGCGACTCTCTGCACAATGGAGCTGCTGGTGATTTTCTCGGCTTCGGTATTCATGAATCTTTCATAATCCGATATTTCTCCGGCGTCCGTTTCCCCGCTCAAGATGTCCGCCAGGATGGGTGCGACCCGCAGCGCCCCGGTGACTTCGTATGAAGTCTTGACCAGCATCCAGACACCGGTCAGCCCAATAGCAGACAGGACCAGGAAGACCAGCAGCACAATATACCAGCGCCGCAAGACGCCGGCCATCAGGTCCGATGAGGGTTCACCGTCCGGATCGGGCGGAACTTGCCAGTTGACAACTTCTTGTCCGGGCACCTGCTCATGATATTTTTCTAACTCGCTCATTTTTGTCACTCCAGGGATAATGGTTTGCAATCGTATTCGCGTTCGAAGCCTATTTTGCAGTTCGCCGCAAAATGGGTCGTTACAGACCGTCTTTCAGCCCCTTTGCCGGGCTATGATGATTCTTTCTTCTGCTTGTGGAGCAGCGGTCAGCTTCGTCAAGAGCCAAAGTTCGCCCACGACCGCGGCAAGGGCCAGCGGCATCATTGCGTATCCGCCGAAATCGTGGAATACGTCGTCCCAGAACTGGCCGTTGAGTCTTGTCAGAGCCACCGCCGTCACGGTGAGCCGCCCCGTATTGCATAACAGCGCGATCGGAAGGCTTGAAATAAGAATGATGAGTTTCTCCCACCATGCCCGATTGGCCAGCAGGACAACTAATCCGCCGATCACAAAGAAAGCGGTAATCATTCTCAGGCCGTTGCACGCATACGCCACCTCGACGCTGGCCTGACCGATATGAATTATGTTACCCTCCTGGATGACCTCGTACCCCACCGTTTCGAGGCAGAAGACTGCCGACGACGTGGCCCAGCGCTGCAGATGCAGCCCGACGTGATACTGGATCAGATTTGGCCACGGAAGCATCAGGCACAGAAACAGCAATACGGTGAAGACCTTTCGGAAAAGCCGCCAGCCAAAGAGCAGCAATATCATGGCGGCCATGCTCAGAACGATGGACGCCCTCTCGGCCGAGCTGTACATGAAGAACAGCCCGAAGAGCCTGACTGCCTGTGCCCCGAGGAAGGCAAACAGGCCCCAGACGGATGGCTTGATCGGGCACTGAGCCAGAGCATGTCGCCTCGACCACAAGATATAGACGGCCAGGAAAGGAACCAAAAGGCCCGAGGAATACTCATCGCTCCTCATCCACAGATTCCAGAGGTCGGTCAGGCCGGACCGGTAGGACCAAAAGAAGGCTATCAGGACAAGGCCGGAGGCAAGATATGCAAGAACGGTCTTTCTGTCGGAGCGAATCCAGGCCGGAAGTCTCTCGTTCAACTGGCCAAAACGCGGCCGGACCCAGCTCTGCAATCTCATGGAGATGTTTTGCGAAACGGCTGCGACCCGGCCGACCGAACGTCCCAACAAACCCGCCGGCTTGAATGCGATGGATTTGTCTTCCACGACGGCTCCGCTTCGAATAACCGCGTGGCGGTCAATCACACTGTGCCGAACCTGGCAGCCTGAGCCCACGCGAGCAGCCTCCCACAGCACCGTGCTTATGACGATGCTGTCCTTGCCGACCGCCGCATTGCTCCCGAGCACGGTTGGTCCGAGAACAACTGCACCGTTTGAAATCCGGGCACCGTCCATGACAACAACGGGCCCACAGAGGCACGCTCCGGGATCAACGTCGGCATGTTTGGCGATCCAAACGTCGCGGGCCAGGGTATCGTTGCGATACTCCGTATCCGCGTCAAGGCATTGAGCGTCTGCCAGATAATTGGCCATTGCGAGCTGGTATCCCCGGCGGTCCCTGAAATTGCCCGCGTGCCGCGGCAGCCTCGCGGCGTGAACATTCTTGCCTGCACTCAGCATTTCAGGAATCAGCCCTTCTTTAATATCAAAATAGCCGGCCTTCGGTATATGCTCAAGCACAGATGAATTACAGACATATATGCCGGATGCATGCCCTCCGTTCGAAGCATCAACGCCGCCGGGATTCAACATCACCGTCAGGTCGGACTGCCCCTGCCGGTGCGCGTTGATCAGCACATCGATCTTCGGAGGGCACACAACGTTGCCCGGAAACACCAGCAGAAGCGCATCTGTCCCGTCCCGGACAGCGGAACGAAGGGACCCGGCGGTCCCCACCGGCAACGGCTCATCCTCGAATGTCACCTCCAATCGATTGTCGAGACGAATCGATTCGGCCAGGAATGAGCCTTCGCGGTCGGAACAAACAGCCACCCGTTTTATTCCCTCCTCCGCCAGGTGAGTCAGCAGGCGCTCCAGGACCGGTTTTCCCGCGACCGGCCACAAGGCCGTTGGCAGATACGATGCCAATGGACAACGCCCGAAGTCACGACTGCCCACGAGTATAATAGCCCTTGTTCTGTCGGTCTGTGCCCGATTATCCAATTCTATGATCCCCTTGTATTCCGGTCATATCCCGGATATGTCTGATCATACACCGCTATCCAAACAAAGCATCAAGTCCGAGCCCTTAGACTCTGCGTATCCAGAAACTTCCCGGCCAGTCTCGTACTTGGTCATAGGAAGGGAACGCATCTCTCAATTCCTCGGAATGTTTTAAATGCATGTAACTTCCCGCCCACAATATCCGAAAACTGGTGTTGAACGCGAGAAACGCCTGAAGTAAGTACTGCTCATTCCAGAAACAATGATCTTTCATAACCCACGTCTTGCGGTATTCCGCCGGCAAGAATATGTCGTGAAAAGAAACGAGTACTCCCTCGTTAAGCCTTGGAAGTATTTCCAAATACTCATATTCGACGTCACTGCCGATTTTCAGTACATGACTTGAATCAATCAAAAGCATATCCGTTTCACGTAATTTCTCGAATTCTGCAAGAGGGACTTTTTGTACCGGCTCGGGAACTAAACGTGAGACGCCCGCAATTCCTTTTCGCACAATCCGATTTGGAAAAGGATCGATGACTATACATTCACATGGATGACTATTATGGTCCTTCTGATTATTCAACAATGCCTTTGCAACCACAAGGGTAGAATAACCTGAACCGATTTCAATGAGTCTGCGCGGCTTGAAATGACGAATCATACAGTAAAGAATTTCAGCGTCCACCGCTTCAAACATATCGTTATGCACATAATAGTCGTACGGCACACCGGTCTTCTCTCGTGGAAACTGGTCATATTCGTCCTTGAATGCAGTTTTGAAATGTGAAAGAAGGTCTAATTGCGTTCCTTCATCAACATCAATTCCTACAAGGCCGGAACGGTTTTCCCATATGCTATTATCCAGCTCCCTCGTGTCCGGTATGGGCTCATAAAAATGACAGCGCGTAACATGAAGGCCCAGACGCTGCCACAAAGTAAAGGTTTTGCGGCAATACCACCTAAGCATCGCTCGGTAGAGCCTTCGTAACATAACAGATGCCTCATTAGGAGGATTAATCAAGTCGAAATCTCCTCGACCTTGTCAACCAGCAGCGGTGGCGTGTGAAGATAGCGCGTGGCTTTTCGCTTGGCGTCGATGTCCTGGTACACGCGAGCGACCTGATCCTCCGTCAGTCCGGCCGCAGCCGCCACCTCGCCAAGCGGAATGCCATGGTTTTTGCCATAGAGGCACAAGTCCATCTTCTCGTATGGCAGGGAAAAATAAAACTCTTCCTGGCTCTGTGGCATTGAATACGTATCCGTCGTAGGAGGCCGGGTACGGATCTCTTCCGGAATGCCCAGATACTGTGCCATCTGATAGACCTGCGTCTTGTAAAGATGAGCAATCGGCTTGATATCGCCAGCCCCGTCGCCCAGCTTGACGAAAAAGCCCTGATCGTATTCCTGCCGGTTGGGCGTCCCGGTCACCGCATAATTCAACCTGTCCGCATGATAATATTCCAGCATCTTGCGCGTACGCTGCTTGAAATTCGTGGCCGCGACAATCCCAAGATAAGCAGATGGCGTCAATCTGACCTTGGTCTGCACACCCTCGGGGCTCTGAACCACGAGCGAGAAAATCCTGTATCTCTCATCGTCACAGACCCCCGGAAGAACGATCTTGCATTTGAAGCCGGGCCCGTAATCCGGAACGACGCTTCGTATCGCGTCGTCTCTCCTTCGGTAGCATCCCACAACGTCCAGTATGTGGCTGATGTCTTCATGGACCGTCGGTACTTCCAGATGATCGCTCACCAAAGAGCTCAACCGCAACGTTTCCGCAGATGAATCCTTTTCCGGCATCAGCAATCCAAACACCCGCTCCTTGCCGAAGGCGCGAACGCAAAGGGCCCCTACCACGCTGCTGTCGATGCCCCCGGACAGAGCGACAACGGCCCCTCTTTTCTTGAACCGCTTCAAAACCTCTTCCCGAAGGACCCGGACAATCGTCTCTGTGTCGCGCGCGCAATCGAGTTCCAGCGATTTCAAAGAGAACGTCTTGTTATCCATTGAAAAGCCTCCTGACGCGCCCGTCTAATCCTCCGCCGATTTTCTGCACAACCCGTATCGCGTTTTCAATTCCGCCCCGGCTGTCTTACCGGCGGCATTCCTGGGGATCGAGTCAACGAATTCTATATGCGCAGGTCGCTTGAAAGCAGGCAATGTCATCTTCAAAGCCTCTTTGACGTCGTCCTTCGTAAGGCCGGCGTTTTCCTGTGGAACGATGAACGCTGCAATAGCCTCGCCGACAATCGAATCATCGACACCTATGACGGCGGCCTCACATACACCCTTGATGTCAAAGAGTGCATCCTCTATCTCCCTGGGACTGACTTTGAAACCGCTCACCTTGATCATGTCATCCGACCGGCCCACGAGATAGAGATACCCATCCTCATCCATCCTGCCGATATCCCCCGTGTGATAGAGGCCGCCTCTCAACGCCACGGCGGTTTCGGCCGGATCGTTCCAGTACCCCATCATGATGTTGGAGCCTCTGGCGACGACTTCACCGACGCTGTTGGCCGGCAACCGATTCCCGCCCTCGTCAACGACGAACAATTCTACGTTGGGAATCGCCTTGCCGACGGACCCGCATTTTGAGCCGAAGTCGTCCGGATCGAGATACGACAACCGGGGCGAGGCTTCGGTGGCCCCGTACATGACGAACA
>DATKWR010000153.1:0-11236 GCA_035529475.1 Sedimentisphaerales bacterium
AACCTTGAGCAGTGCAAGGACAAGCGGTTCCTCTTCTTCGTTCACTTCGCTGAGCCGGACCATGCGGGCCATCAGAAGGGCGAGAACTCCCAGGAGTATTCCGATGCGCTGAAGAGCGACGACGAATGGACGGGCAAGATCATCGCCAAGCTCAAGGAGCTCGGAATTTACGACAAGACGCTGGTTTACGTTGTGGTCGATCACGGCTTCAACGAAGACCAGAGCGGCCACAGTTATGCGCCCTATGTGTTCATCGCCACGAATGACAAGCAAGTGACGCGCAAGGCCGGCGGCCGGGAGGACATCGCACCTACGGTCCTGGAGCGGTTCGGCATCGACTTGGCCAGGATTGAGCCGCCGCTCGATGGTATCCCGCTGGATAAGCCTGCACCGGACCGTTTTGCGCCCGCAGAGAAACCCGGTGCTACAGCGAGCAAACCCGCCGCGGCGAAAACGAAGAAAGCGGGGAATCGCAAGAAGAACAAGGAACGACAAGAGTCAAAGTGACGTTTGATTCAACGCATGAGATTTCTGCCGGAGGCTGCTGTGTACGCCGGTTGTGGGTACGCAGCAGCCTCCGGCGTTCTTTTGAAACTTATTTCGGCAGGACGAGCAAGAGGAATACGAAGCCGAACAGACCCACCGTCTCGACAATGCCCATGGAGATGATGATAAAGACCAGTCCCTTGCCCTCGCCTTCAGATATCGAGCGACAACCGGCCGCTCCGATAAGACCCTGAATCCAGGCACTGAACAACTCCGCCAGGGCGCCGGCAATGGCGACGCCTAATAAGGTGCCCGGATGTGTAGTCGTGTTCGGATTTGGTGGATTTGTCCAGAATGGATTTGCTTATACAGATTCTTTATAGAAAAAAAAACGAAACCGGGTATGATGCCCGGCTTCGGTGATCAGTTCATAGATTGAATCTACATCGCCGCTGCGGCGGCTGCAGGAAGTGCAGGTACCATTCCCAGCAGGAACACCATCGTGAAAATACCTACCGTCTCGACGATACCCATCGCGATAAGCAAAAACGCAAAACCCTTGCCTTCGCTTTCGCTCAGGGAACGAATACCGGCCGCACCGATTAAACCCTGCATCCATGCAGAAAGCATTTCGCCGAGTCCCGTCGCCAGACCAATCCCGAAAAGCAGGCCCGCATTCGCAATAGCTATTTCCGAATTCTGTAACACCTGACTAAGTTTATTCATGACAATCATGGCATACAGGGTCTGGCTGATAGGCATACCCAGAAGAATGATATAAGTAAAATTGAGCGTCTTTCCAGCCTTGCCTTCCTTGCCCCATGCTCCTGCGGCGGACTGCCCGGCCGCTCCTATGCCAACAGAGCTGCCGAACGCAGCAAGACCTAACATCAAAACAATACCCATTTGTCCCAAGAAAGTGAGTGTGGTCATTTTATTCTACTCCTGAATTACTTTTTACTAAAAGGTTTATACGAATAACCAATCCATTGCATTCCAAGATTGTTCGAAAACTCAAGCATATTTAAGCGGACACCATGAGCAAACAGTGCTATCATGGCCAGGCCAAGGTTCAGGGAGTGCCCCAAGATCAAAGTAGGTGCCGCGATAAGCCACGAGCCGGAATTCAGCGCCAGATCGTTGAAGCTGCTTGCAAGAACGCCGCTGGCAAGCCCGACCGCCATCAGACGAACATAACTTATAATATCAGAAAAAGCCCCCAGCATTGACAGGGGATAGTTGGCAACTCCCAGCAAAACCATTTTGAAGATATTTTTGCTCGGGGAATCAAACAAAATTGCCAGAACCGTCCCCGCAATTAAAAGATAAGGCCACGGGGTGCTCCAGGTCATCTCTGCGCTTAAGACAAACATCTGAACAACGCCGAGCATTCCCCAGACAAAAATCGCCCAGCCGACTTTATTGAGAAAACGCAAATCCGGGAATATTTTGAATGCCTGCCACAATTGGGCGATACTCAGATGTATCGCACCCATGATAAAGCTTATCTGCATGAGCATAAAACGAGACTTGTCCGTCATATTCACAGGAATCGGGGGCTTATAGAGGACAAAACCAAAGAAACTACCACACAAAAATCCCCAGAGCAGAGATACTGCGCCAACAATGATAAGCAATTGAGTAAAATTCGGGCCTAAAGCAGAAGATGCTTTTTTATATCCCACTAATAAGCCAATAAACAAGACTGCTCCGTATCCGCCATCTCCAATCAGCATGGCGGCAAAAAGCGGTAACGCAACCATGAAGAAAGAAGAGACATCATATTCCCTGTAGCCGGGCAGTGTGCCAAGCATATCAAAGAGTGCCTTGATGGGTCTGGCCCAGCGAGGGTATTCGATCAGGGTTGGCGGTTGTTCTTCCTCCTCTACAGGCAGGACCTCCACGGCGGCGGTAATGTTCCTTTCGGTGAGATTATCCGATAGGGACTCGGCCCTGAGAGACGGTACCCAGCCCTGAAGGGCAAAGAGAGCGTCACTGGAAAAACCGCTGTTCTGTACGACACAGAAATCCGCCTCGACTTGATCATGCTTGAGCTGATGCCGTATGGCTTCTATCAGATTCGCCAGCTCAGCCAGACGGTCACGGTGCCGTTTGAGTGAAGCGTCCACCTCGGCGGCTTCTTTCTTGACTGTGGGCAGGTCCGTGGTTGGCCAGGGTATTTCTCTGGCCCCTTCCGGAGCTTGAAACTTCGCGGTCCGATCAATGACGGCAATGATTGCATCCCGTCCCGGCAGTTCGGCCACGGTTTCGATACATTCGGCTTCGATCTCGGGCAGGTCTTTTTGAGCTACCGAGAAGAATTTGATTTCAATGCCCGTTGAACGGAGCCGCTCAAGCTGCTGAAGCTCGACATTGCCCCAGAGTGCGAGTTGGTCGGCTTTTCGATGCAGAGTATTGAGGCGGTCTTCTTCGCCTGCGATTGCCTTGTGAATCGAAAGGGCTTCCTTGGCGGCGTCCAGCGCCGGCAGATCGGGAGTCTCGCCCGCAGGTCTAATCGGCTGCAATATTTGCAGGGTATGGCTGAGCGTGGAGATCGCGCGGACGGTAAGCTCTTTTGCAACGGCTTTCTTGGGATCGACCGGTTCGACGTGCACAACTTCCAATTGGGCAAGCGTAGCCAAAAGCCGATCGCGGTTATGACACTGGGTCACGATGTAGATTTTGGACATCGGCACGATCATAGAGCGGCAGCCTCCATGGAGCTTTCATGTTCTTTTTGCTCTAATTTGGCCTTGGCTATTTTTGCCCGAGCCACACCGGCGGTCATCTGATCGCCCAATGCGATTCGAATCCGGCGAATATTATCCATAGTGTTCGGGATCATGACCTTTTCAAAAAGATTGACCCGTTGCATGACTTTCTTCAGTTCGGCCTGCAACAGATCGAGACACTCCTGCAAGACACGCAGCTCCGCTTTCTGGCGGTTGAGCTGTTTCAAATCTGCAAGAGCCCTGTCCACCCACGGCGCCGTCGCAAACAGGCTGAAATCGTCTTTCGGAAACGTGATGGTCTCAAATCGTGGTACATGGACGCCGGCGATGCTATGTGTGGATGTGTTAACGGAATCGGGCGTCGACAACTGTGTAACATTGACACCTGCAACATCGTTAAACAAGCCGTCGTATGCAGAGATCGTTCTTTCCGTTTCCTTGACGGCTCCCTGCTTTTCACGAAATAGTTGGCGAGTCTGCAAAATGGATAACTGCACCTGCTGTTGTTTTAGCTTGAGCGTAGGCAAATACCGACTGAAACGCGACAGGGCGTCGCGCTGCTGCTTCAGTTCCGTTCGTGTAAATTTTATCTTCCGTTTAGCCATATGTTCGCCATGTCGCCGTTATGACCGAACTGTTTCGGCCTGCGGCTCCAACTTTGCCTGACGACTCTTATGGGGCCAGTGTTTCGTAATAATAGTATCTCTAATGCCCGTTTCTTCCGGCTCGAAACACTCGGCGAGGATTTCCCAGCATTTGTCCAACGCATCGAAAAGCTCTATGTTCAGATTCAGGTCCATGATCTTTTCTTCGAACATATCCCCGTACTTCAGCAACCTCGCGTCCCATCCGGATAACTCGAAGCCCATTTCCCGTTTTTCCCGACTTTCGTCACATTGCGCGTAAAGCTGAATACAGGCGTTCATAATGGCTCGATGATCGTCCCTTGTTTTTCCGTTGACCAACTGTTTCAAACGCGACAGCGAACCGAATGGCTCGATCCGGCCGTTACGCAGGTAGAGCTGGCCTTCGGTAATGTAGCCGGTGTTGTCGGGAACCGGATGGGTGACATCATCGCCCGGCATCGTGACGCAAGCCAATACGGTCATAGAGCCGGCGCCGTCGAAATCAACGGCCTTCTCATAACGTCGGGCCAACTGAGTATATAAGTCGCCCGGATACCCGCGGTTTGAAGGCACTTGTTCCATCGTTATGGCTATCTCTTTCAGGGCATCCGAGAAAGACGTCATATCCGTGAGCAGGACAAGAACGTTCTTGCCCTGCAAGGCATACTGTTCGCCCACGGCCAGCGCCTGGTCCGGGATCAGCAGGCATTCGACGACGGGATCGGCGGCCGTATGAATGAACATAATCGTTCGCCCCAGAACGCCGGCTTCATCAAAACGGTGGCGGAACGTCAGATAGTCGTCGTGACGCAAACCCATACCGCCGAGAATGATAATCTCCGCATCAGCCTGCATCCCGACCCTTGCCAACACGTCATTGTAGGGCTCACCGGCCACTGAAAAAATCGGCAATTTCTGCGAGCCCACCAACGTATTGAAAATATCAATCATCGGGATGCGCGTATGTATCATTTTTTCCGGAACTCTGCGTTTGATCGGATTGACCGCCGGCGAGCCGATTTCTACGGTCTCGGCCTTCACTTCGGGCCTGCCGTCTCTCGGGCGTCCCGAACCGTCGAAGACGCGCCCGAGCAGAGCATCGCCGAACGGCACTTTGAAAGAGTGGCCAAGGAATCGAATCTTGTCTCCGGTGGAGACTCCTTCGGTGCCGGCAAATATCTGGAGACTGACCTGGTCATCCTCGAGACGGATGACCTGAGCCAGTGAAGAACCCTGGCCTGTTGTAATGACGGCGAGCTCGTCGTACCCTATTCCCTGGGCCTTGACCGTCACGACGTTGCCGGCTATTTGTGAAATCTCATCGTAAAATGTTCTCATTATGAACCGCCTTAGATTATTGAGCGTTGCAGTATAACGCCATTGCGAATCTCTATCACTGTCATCTTGCCGGCCGTGAGTGTGCCCATGCGTATGGCTTCAGGCCGTCACTTGCTCAAGTTCGTCCTCCGCTTCGGATGTATCTCCATGATTCAAAAGCGATTGGATATACTGATCGATCTGACCGAGGATCTCCTTAAAGTCGCCCCGTTCGGCGGCCTCGTCATCTTTACGCGCGGATTTGTCCAGGGGCTCATCCTGCCTGTCTGATTCGGGGACAACACTCTGGTCCCAGGGAGCATAGTTCCAGTTGATGAACATACTGCTGATCTTCTTGAGTGCGTGACGGGCCTCATCTTTGTCCTTGAAGGCAAAATCCGCCTCAAGGATTTCGAGGATCTTGTCGAAGACGAAACGTTGCCGATCGACCGAGGTGGCGGCATCCACGTCGTCGAACGCATTTTGCTGCAAATAGGCGGAATCGAAGAATTCCGCTTTAAGCATCACCGTGAAATCTTCGATCGGTGTCCCCTCTTCACCGACGACCGTCATCATCTGGCGTATTTCATCGCCTCGCCTGAGCACGCCATGGACTTTCTGGACTTTTTTCGGCTTGATGATGCCAATGTATTTACTCCAGCTATCCAGCGGATCGATGGCGGGATAACGACGGGCGTCACTTCGGGACCGGCTCAGACCGTGGAAAGCGCCCACCACTTTGAGCGTTGCCTGGGTTACAGGTTCGTCGAAGTTGCCGCCGGCGGGACTGACGGTGCCGCCGATGGTTACTGAGGCGATGCGCTTGTCGCGAAGCTCAATCGCTCCCGCCCGCTCGTAGAAATTCGCGATGCGGCTTTCAAGGTAGGCCGGAAACGCCTCCTCGCCGGGTATCTCTTCCAAACGCCCTGAAATCTCACGCATCGCCTGGGCCCAGCGACTGGTCGAATCGGCCAGAAGCAGAACATTCAGACCTATCTGGCGGTAGTATTCCGCCAGCGTCATACCCGTATAGACGGATGCGTCGCGAGCGGCGACGGGCATGGCCGAAGTATTGCAGATAATAATCGTTCGTTCCATCAGGCTTTTGCCCGTCCGCGGATCCTGAAGTTTAGGGAATTCTCTAATGGTATCAACAACTTCACCTGCCCGCTCGCCACAGGCGGTAATGATAACAATGTCAACGTGGGCATGGCGTGAGGTAATCTGCTGCAATACGGTTTTGCCGGCGCCGAAAGGCCCCGGAATACAGTACGTGCCGCCCTGAACAATCGGGAACATCGAATCAACGATACGAACGCTTGTAACCATCGGTTTAGTTGGCAGCAATCGCCTCTTCGCTATGCACAAGGGCCGTTTCACCGGCCAGACTTGTTCCATGGTCACAGGGTGTTCGTTGCCGGAAGAATCGGTCAGAGTGGCTATTTCTTTGGTAATGGGATAGGAACCTGATTCGGCGATGGATTGAACCGTGGACTGGCCTTCCCAGCCGAAAGGTACCATAATGTGGTGCTCAAATATACTCTCGGGAACGCTACCGAGGGTGTCTCCTGCCTCAACGACCGCGCCGGCTTGAACTTTAGGGGTCCAGTCCCACGGGCGCTCGGTATCCAGGGCGTGAATATAATTGCCCGGTTCGAGAAAAAAACCAACCTGTTCAGCCAGCTTCGGCAGCGGATTTTGAAGTCCGTCATAGATCTGGCCCAACAGGCCCGGCCCCAACACCACCGAGAGCATGTCCTCCTGAAACTCTACATGGTCTCCGACCTTCAGGCCGCGAGTCTCTTCGAATATTTGAAGATCAACGGAATCGCCGCGAACCCGGATAATTTCGCACAAGAGCTTGATCCCATCGTTACGCACGCAATAACCTACGGCGTTCTTAATAATTCGGTCCGTGGTCTGAGCCACGACCATGTTTCCAAAGACGGCCTTAATTCGTCCCTTCACAATATGTCCTCACTATCAAGCGATATATTAACGTCGTTTTCATGTTATCAGGCTTATGTCGAACTTGCCCCATTGCGTTGTTGTTTCTCCGATGAAATGCGTCGCCAGCGATGCAGAAGTACCAGTTTGGCAGCATATACTTCAATTTCACGGGCGGAGAAACTGTACCAGTCCCCATGCTCCTCAAGCCAGTCCCATCTCGCCTTGTCCAGGACTTCCAGTGCCGTCAGGGGATCGGAAGCGGAGGACCATGCTGATAGTATGTGACTATAATCCGCATCCTTATCGGCCAATTCAGGCGCGACCACATAGCCGGCGGGATCCAGCTCGAGCTTGCGAGAGCGGACTGCGACCAACGCATTACGAAGACCAACCTCAAATCCCACCCAGGCCTTCAAGAAGCTGCTTCGCGCGCGTCTTGCCACAGAGGCCGTGTGACGGAAGTATCGTGCCCAGATTCCATCCACACTCAATCGTTCGTTTTCCTTTTCCTGCTCTGCTCCTTCCGCCGTCTCTGCCGGCAAAAGGAAACCCGGCAAAACAGACTCGTTTCCCCCTTTGTCGAGAGAAAGAATAGCCAGATCGACCCGATCCTGCTCAACTTCTTCTGCCAACAATGCTTGATATTGCATAAGATCATCACTCAGAAGAAGCATCTCAACGGTACGAACGGGACCTTTCGAGTCAGTAACCTGCTCCAGCAGATCAGACTTGCTCAATGGAGGAATGCTGCCCATCGGATCCAACGACGGAAGAGCGCTTAAGAGATATTCATGTCGATGAAGCTGACTCATTATTCCTTTTCTTGTTCTGTCGAAAAAGTTGCTGAATCCACGGCGCTGTCTTAATCCTTGGGATTCGCTGCTTTCTCGAGGAACTGCTGGAGCTCAGGATCGATCATCTCTGCCAGTAAAGATGTTACGGAGACTGTACTGACTTCTACAGTGGAACCTTCTATCTTATATTCGAAGCCGCTTTTCGGCAGATTGTAACGCACATCCATCTGAATGTTCTGGTTCTTAAGTGAATGGGCCAACTCTCTGAGTGCAGTTTCCAACAACCTGCTTTTTAAGTCATGTGACACGTTAATCTCTGTTTTAAGCTCTTTTTCCGTAACGGCCTTTGCGTAGGCAGGGATCACTTCTCGCAAGACGTGTACAAGTGTTTCTTCATCGTTAAGGGCTTTTTCAACATTCAATTTCAGTAGTATTTCAAGCTGTTGACTCAGCTTTTCACGGAGCAGGAAAACAGCATCGCGTGTAGCCAATCCCAGGCTTGAATTCATTCGGGTCTTTACTTTTTCGGCCTCAGCCTGTCCTTCCGCGATGATCTGAGTTGCCGTTTCTTTGGCCTCAGAAATAATCCTCTCTGCCTTCTCTCTCGCCTCGATTTCAATCATCTTAGCAGCTTTCTTGCCGGCTTCCACGCCTTCTGACTCTAACGTTTTAACAAAGGACTCTATGTTTGTAGGCATATCCTTATTTCCTCTACCGTGTCATTCGACTACAAGGGCCAAATATAGGCATACTCTTTCAGTTTTATTGGACCGCCTTGAAGGGATCTCTCTATCAACTCCATGCGTACCCCTGTCGCTCAAAACCCCGTTTCGCGAAAAAGTAATCACATACACGATTACGGGGCAAATAGCAACAGATAACCCGAAGAATTTCTTGCCTACAACAGCTCGTCAACTTTTCCCGTTAGTTGCTTGACGTGGTCGAGTGATTTTTGGAACTGGGCGCGTTCGGCCTGGTTCAGGTCGAGCTCGATGATCCTTTCGACGCCGTTGCCGCCCAGGATGGCCGGGACCCCGACGAAATATCCGCCTGCGCCGTACTGGTTGTCACAATAGGCGCAGCATGAAAGGAGGGTTTTGCTGTCCCTCAGAATCGC
The DNA here is from genome assembly GCA_035529475.1 of Sedimentisphaerales bacterium. Classification (GTDB taxonomy): domain Bacteria; phylum Planctomycetota; class Phycisphaerae; order Sedimentisphaerales; family Anaerobacaceae. The sequence goes on from DATKWR010000153.1 coordinate 9,023, forward strand.
TTCGGCCATCTTCGCGGCCCCTGCGGCGGGGGCGTAGTAAGCGCTGTAGCCGAGAAGATTTACGATTTCGATGCCGCCGTTCCGGGTTCGATCGATCAGCTCGGTGATTTTGGCTTCGTCGAGCAGTTCAGATATCGGTATTCCGCCGACCGATGTGAATCTGGGCAAAGGCACCATGTCGTCCCCGTGACCGCCCATCAGGACGCATTTGATCTGCTCGACGCTTACGCCAAGCTCGGCCCCCAGGAAGCAGCAGAACCTCGCCGCATCCAGGGCGCCCGCCATTCCCATGACCTTGTCTTTCGCAAAGCCCGTGACTTTGGCGGCGGTATAGACCATCGCATCGAGCGGGTTGCATACGACGATCACGATGCTCGCAGGTGAATAGCGGGCCACTTTTTCGCTGACGTCCCTGACAATCTGGACGTTCCTGGCGAGCAGGTCGTCCCGGCTCATGCCCGCTTTGCGGGCAAGGCCGCTGGTGATGATCACGATGTCGCTTCCGGCGGTCTGCTTCCAGTCGCAGGTCCCCACGACGTTGCCGTCATAAAGCTGAATGGGCGCGGCCTCGGCGACGTCCAGAGCTTTGCCTTCGGCGAGGCCCTCAACGATATCGATCAGAACGATATCGCCGAGCCGGCCGGCCGCTGCTATGTGCGCCGTAGTGGCACCGACGTTGCCGGCGCCGACGATTGTTATCTTGTTCCTTGCCATGATTCTCATGCCTCCTTCAGCAGCGCATCGTACTCGGCCTCGAAACGGAGCTTGTGCCTGACCTCTTCCTGAGCTATGGCCAGTAGTACTTCGCGCGACTGCTCGTCTCCAACGGTGCCGAGCAGGTTCACGTAGATCCTGAACGCGGCGTCTTCTTTCTCCATCGCCAGCAGGAGCACGTCCTTGTAGTCCATGTCCAGCACGGCCCTGTCGTCGGCCAGAATATAGTCGCCGCTGGGACGGCCCGCCTGCACCTCCGTTGAAACCGTCTTGCCCAGCTTCATAATCTCGAGCTCCAATTTCCTCTTGTGCTCCAGCTCCTCTTCGGCCAGCTCTTCAAATACTTTCCGCATTCTGGGATTATCCACGCGGCCGGCCAATGCCAGGTAAAAATAACACGCCTCCACTTCTCTGGCAATCGCAAATTCCAGGATCTCCTCGTTGGAATTCACCTCACTCATGGCCCATTTTCCTTAAACAATCTCGTTTCCCGAATGACCGTCAGCTTCTCCAGGCGCGAGCCCGCTTAGCCTGCTTCAGGGCGGCGTTTGCTATGAGGACGTCCTGGGGAATCTCAAAATCAAACATACCGGCCAAAACAAAATCGGCCCCGTTCTCGAAAGCGTAACGGAACGCATCGTTGGGCGGGATCGCCCCGGCGGCCATCACCTTGAAAGCGATCCACGGCTTCTCGACGCCCTTCATAAAATCAATGACCTCATCGGGATTGTTGCACCAGTAGCCCGGGACCTCGGCATAGACTCGGGTCAGCTCGTCGGGCTTCGGCCCGCTTGCGTAGCGGTGATGATGAAACGTCTTGATGTAGAAATCGGCGTCGATTTTTCGTTGCTCGCATTCCTTGACCACCCTCAAATCGTGCGCCCCGACGCCCGAGGGCACACCGTGCTCCTTGGCGATCTCCACGGCTTTCGCAATCATATCCACCTTGCCCTCTGAAACGAGGCGGTCGGCGCTGACGCCCCAGAGATAGATCGCGTCCACGCCCTCGTCGGCAAGCTCCCGGACCTGCGTCGTGTAACCTTCGGGGTCGCTATCGACCTGAGCGGTCGGGCAGATGATCCACTGAATCTTGCCCCCCTGCTTGTAGCGGTACTTCTTGAGCATGCTGACCGCGCCCGGGGCCGTGTGGATGACGAGCGTGTTGACGCCGTGCGCTTCGGCAATCGCCATTGTCTCGAATATCTTCTCTTCGGTGTTGTAGTGCGCGGTCAGGTTATAGACGTATTTCAAATCCCGGCTGTGAGTGAAATGGGTCAGCAGATTGCCGCCCAGCAGAAGCCGGCTGATTTGAAGGTCTTTGATTTTTCCGGTCGGCACACTTGCTTTAGAGCCGGGCAGAGCACGCGACGTTCCAGCTTGTCCGGCTGCCTCGGCGGCTGAAGCTTGTCCTTGCATGGCGTGAATCGCGAATGCACCCGCCGCCGGAGCGAGAGCCGACTTTGCGATAAAACTTCGACGGTTCATGTTTCGTGGCATCGG
>DATKWR010000154.1:0-6700 GCA_035529475.1 Sedimentisphaerales bacterium
CAAAGCCGGGACAGCATTCAATTTTCATCCGAAGGGCAAGGGGCTGAACTGGCGCACGAACCTGTACTACATCGAAACCGGCGACCTGGGCAAAACCTGGAAGAGCGCCGACGGGCGCGAGTTGGCGCTGCCCTTGACCCGCCCTGAAAATCCGGCTCTCGTGCACGACTACCAGGCCGAAGGCTTGAACGTTTATCTCAAAGACATTCGCTTTGACAAAGACCAAAGACCGGTGATCCTGTATTTGACCAGCAAAGGCTACGAAGCCGGCCCGAAGAACGATCCGCGGACGTGGACCACCGCCCGCTGGACGGGAGCAGCATGGCAGATACGGCCGGCGTTCGTCTCGGATAACAACTACGATATGGGGTCGCTTTATATCGAGGAGAGCGGCTCGTGGCGCATCATCGGCCCGACGCAGCCGGGACCCCAGCCCTACAACCCCGGCGGCGAGATGGCGATGTGGGTCAGCGAGAATCTGGGGCAGACCTGGAAGATGGTCAGGCAGCTCACAGCAAACAGCCCTTACAATCATACGTACGCCCGACACCCGCTCAACGCTCATCCGGATTTCTACGCCTTCTGGGCCGATGGGCACGGCAGAGAACCCTCGCAGTCGTCCCTCTACTTTTGCGACAAACAGGGAAACGTCCGCGTCCTGCCGCGCGAAATGACAGGAGATTCTGCCGAACCCAGGCTACTGGAGAACAGAGCCAACAAACAGCCTCAATGATGAAAACATCCTTTGTTCGATGGGAGAAACAGTATTATGCAAACAAGACAAATCGCGAACCAGACCATAGCCTTCCATTGCTATAACACCGTCGTCGTCGGCGCGGGGGCGGCGGGAATGAATTGCGCGGTCCACCTGTGCGATTTTCTGGAACAAAAGGGCATCACAAAGCCAGCCGAAAGAATTGCCGTCATAACCGCCGGGTTGGGACTGGGCGCATCGAGGATGAGCGGCTCGGACAAGCAAACGTACTACAAGATAGGCACGAGTCCCGATATCGCCGACAGCGCGGAGGAATTCGCCAAGAGCCTCACCGGCGCCGGGTGCTGCCACGGCGACTTGTCGCTTGCTGAGGCCATCGGGTCACTGCGCGAGTTTTATCACCTGGTCCAGGCGGGAGTCCCCTTCCCGACAGATTCCATGGGCACGTTCATCGGCTACAAGACGGACCACGACCCCTTCGAGCGGGCCACCTCCGCCGGGCCTAAGACCAGCCGATTCATGAGCGAGTGTTTGCAGAGGCAGCTCGCACGGTATGGCGTCAAGATTCACGATGGTCAGGAACTCGTGCATCTGCTGACCGTCGGTTCAGGTAAGGCAAAGCGAATCGCGGGTATTGTCACCGTCGATAAGAGCCGTCTGAGTGACAGCAGTCTTGCCGTCAACGTGTTCCTGGCCGCCAATATCGTTCTGGCCGCCGGCGGACCGGGCGAGTTGTACAAGACCAGCGTCTATCCTAAGGGCCAGTTGGGCATTCATGGTCTTGCGTTCAAGGCGGGCCTGACCGGCGCGAACCTGACCGAATCGCAATTCGGCCTGGCCAGCACAAAGTTTCGCTGGAACGTCTCGGGCACCTACATGCAGGCGGTCCCCCGCCTGTTCAGCACCGACGCCGGCGGCAAAGATGAAAAAGAATTCCTGACCGGCTTTTTCCCGACGATGAGCAAGATGGCCACGAACATCTTCCTCAAGGGCTATCAGTGGCCCTTCGACCCGCAGCGGATCGAGAAGCTGCAATCCTCGCTCATCGACGTGCTGGTCTTCAACGAGACGCAAAAGGGCAGGCGGGTCTTCATGGACTTTCTGCACAATCCCATCGGCAGCGATTCGATGGACGAGTTCGACATCGAGGCTCTTGAGCCGGAAGCTAAGCAGTACCTGCAAAAAGCCGGGGCACTGCAAAAGACGCCCATCGAGCGGCTGGCCCACATGAATCCGCCTGCGATCGAAATCTACAAAGAGAACGGCATCGATTTATATTCGGAGCCGCTTGAGATCGCGGTCTGCGCCCAGCACAACAATGGCGGATTCGCCGTGGACAAATGGTGGCAATCCAACGTGCCTCAGACGTTCGTTATCGGCGAGATGGCCGGCACGCATGGTGTCAAACGGCCCGGCGGCTCGGCCCTCAATGCAGGCCAGACGGGCGGCCTGCGAGCAGCGGAGTATATCGCCAATGTCTGTGGTGGCGAGTTGCCCGATTACTCTAAAGCGCAGGCCGAGATCGACCGGCAGCTCGGTGACATCGTCAAGCGGCTGGGGCAACACAGAAACTCATCGGGCCCGGCGCCTAAGCAGGTGCTGGAAGAAATCCGCAGCCGGATGACGGCATCGGGCGGACATATCAGGGAATTGAACGATGCGAAGAAAGCCTTGAAAGACGCTGTCACGCTCTACAAGAACATCCAGCAGAAAGGCTTGAATGCGAAAGATGGTCAAGCCCTTCTTGAAGCGATCCAGGCCGAGCATCTAACTTTGACGAGCGTGGCGTATCTCAAGGCCGTGGTTGAATTGCTCTCCCAGGGCAGCGGCTCGCGCGGCTCGCACCTTGTCCTGTCCCAGGACGGCGTTGAAATTCACGCCGACGTCATCGACCAGGCGACCGGCAAGCCCCTGAAGTTCAAGCCTGAGAATCAATCGCTGCGCAGCTCCATCCTGCAAATCGAGTACGACGAAGGCTTGCCCGATCTGTTCCGCAGCACAACCGTCAACGTCAGGCCCACGCCCAAAGACCGCAAAGCCTTCGAGCCGGCGTGGCAGGACTATCGGGAAGGAAAAATTTATTCGTCAGTCTGAACCTGAGCGAAAGGTAAAAGTGCTGTTCGTAGTGACGCCGTGAGGCGTTATTTGCAGAATGCCCTTACGGGCACACTACAAACGGGAATTAAGGAGAAACTTCATGTCAGTGATAGAGGTCAAGCCCGCGTCGCAATGCAAGTATGACGTCGTCTCATTGGGGGAAATCATGATTCGGCTGGACCCGGGTGACGAGAGGATTCACACGACCCGGCACTTTCGCGTCTGGGAAGGGGGTGGCGAGTACAATGTCGCCAGAGGCCTGAAGCGCTGCTTCGGCAAACGAGCGGCCGTCGTGACCGCGATTGCGGATAATCCCGTCGGGCGCCTGCTGGAGAACCTGATCTACCAGGGCGGCGTCAACATGGAATACGTCAAATGGGTGCCTTACGATGGGATCGGCAGGAAGGTCCGCGTGGGCCTGAACTTCACCGAGCGTGGCTTTGGCGTCCGCGCCGCCGTTGGATGCTCGGACAGAGCCAACAGCGCCGCTTCGCAGTTGAAGAAGGGAGACATCGACTGGGAAAAGATATTCGGCCAGGACGGAAGCTGCTGGCTGCATACCGGCGGCATCTTCGCGGCCCTTTCGCAGACGACGCCCGACGTGATTTTAGAGGCGGTAGCCGCCGCGAAGAAGCATGGCACGACCGTTTCCTACGACCTGAACTACCGCAAGTCGCTCTGGCAGGACATCGGGGGACAGAAAAAGGCCATGCAGGTCAATCGTGCGATCGCGCCGTACGTGGACGTGATGTTAGGCAACGAGGAGGACTTCACCGCAGCGCTCGGTTTCGAGGTCAAGGGGATGGACAAAGGTTACTCGAAGCTCGACCCCGCGAACTTCAAGAAGATGATTGTCGAGGTCGTCAAAGAGTTCCCGAACCTCAAGGCTGTCGCCACGACCCTGCGAAACGCCAAGACCGCTTCGGTCAATGACTGGGGAGCGATTATGTACGCCGGCGGCGAATTCTACGAAGCGACGCTGAGGCCCGACCTTGAAATCTACGACCGGGTCGGCGGCGGCGACAGCTTCGCATCGGGCCTGATCTATGGCCTGATGGAAGAGAAAACGCCCGAAGAGGCCGTCAACTATGGCGCTGCCCATGGCGCGCTGGCCATGACGACGCCGGGCGACACCACCACCGCCAGCCTCAGCGAAGTGCAAAAAGTCATGGGCGGAGGCAGCGCAAGAGTTGACCGATAACCAAACGCATTAGTCGAGAGAAGACATTTATGATTGTGCAGGCGCTCAAGTGGGTTGGGGGTATTGACGGCCATCTGGAGCTTGTGGATCAACGCCGGCTGCCGGCGGAATTCGTCATGCTGCAATGCCGGGATGTTGAGACTCTCTTCGAGGGGATCAAGACGCTTGCCGTTCGCGGCGCTCCGGCCATCGGCGTCGCGGGAGCATACGGGCTTGTCCTTGCCCTTCAAAAGCCGGGTGCAAACGACAGCATAGAAGAAGCTCTTAAAGTGTTGGCCGGGACGCGCGACTATCTCGCCTCGTCCCGCCCCACCGCCGTGAATCTGTCCTGGGCGCTGGATCGCGTCTGTAAGCGAGCCAATGCGCAGCGCAGCACGACATTGCAGAGCCTTCGAGAAGCAGTCCTGGCTGAGGCCAACGCAATTTACGTCGAAGACGTCGATATGTGCAGGCGGATCGGCCTGCACGGAGAGCGGTTTATCAAAGAGGGCGCCAGCGTCCTAACGCACTGCAACGCAGGGGCGCTGGCGACAGCAGGACAGGGGACGGCCCTTTCGGTCATGTTCGAAGCGCACAAAAACGGCAGGACGTTCAAGGTCTATGCCGATGAGACCAGGCCCCTACTGCAAGGCGCGAGACTGACCGCATGGGAGCTGCAACAGGCGGGAATCGACGTGACGGTCATCTGCGACAACATGGCGGGCTGGCTGATGAAACAGGGCAAGATAAACGCCGTCATCACCGGCGCGGACCGCATCGCGGCCAACGGCGATGCCGCCAACAAGATCGGCACGTACAGCCTGAGCATCCTGGCCCGCGAGCACGGCGTGCCGTTCTACATTGCCGCACCGTCGAGCACGTTTGATTTGAGCATAAAAAGTGGCTCCGAAATCCCCATCGAGCAAAGAGCCGCAGAGGAAGTCACCACATTGCACGGCACGCCAATCGCCCCCGCCGGCGTCGCCGCCTACAACCCCGCCTTTGACGTCACCGAAGCACGTGACATCGCCGCCATCATCACCGAAAAAGGTGTCATCGAAAACCCCACCTCTGAGCGCATCGCCGAGGTTGTTAAAGACGGTTAGTGCTCAATCATAAGTGGATTGGTGCGTTGTCATTCCTGCGAAAGCAGGAATCCAGATCGAACACGATGGATTCCGCATCAAGTGCGGAATGACAAGTCCACAGGATAGTACGTGAAAAAACAGCAGATAACTTCTGCACTTTGCCGCTTGACGGGGACAGCCGTCATTTGATATACTACAGTTCAGTGAAGTGGAACACGCCGTCTATGACCCTGTTAGCTGAACATGGGGGCAGGAGGACAAGAAAATGGCGACTGCGAGAGTTTCACGAGTGTTGCGGATAATCTCTCTTTCTGTCGCAATCTGCCTTTTGAGCTTCCCTGCATACGCCAAGTACAGCGGCGGCACCGGAGAGCCTAACGACCCGTACCAGATCGCTACGGCTGAGGACCTGATGCTGCTGGGCGATAGTCCCGAAGATTACGACAAGCACTTCATCCTGACCGCCGACATCGACCTGGACCCGAATCTGCCGGGATGCAGGGTCTTCAGCAGAGCTCTGATTGCCCCGGATACAAGTGACGCCGAGCCGTGGTTCGAAGGGACTCGATTCATCGGTGTCTTTGACGGCAACGGTCATACGATATGGCATCTCACGATCTCGGGCGAGAGCTATCTCGGCCTGTTCGGGCAATTAGCATCTCCAGCTATGATCTCAAATCTGGGCCTGAGAGCGGTGGATGTCAGAGGAACGGGTGAGTGTATCGGCGGGCTGGTGGGCAGGAACCGTAGGAACAAGGACTATTTGGGCCGGTACACGAGCGCGGTCCTGACCAACTGCTACAGCATGGGCACGGTCAGTGGGGGGCGGTGTATCGGTGGCCTCGTGGGTATCAATGAGGGCAGCATCACCACGAGCTACGTTACCGGCATGGTCAGGGGAGATGCTTGCATCGGAGGCCTCGTTGGTGTAAATATTGGGAGCGTGACCACGAGCTACAGTGGAGGCATGGTCTGTGGGGGTCGGCATGTCGGTGGTCTCGTGGGCGAGAACGCGAGAAAACGGCCACATGGAACTACTTGTGCCACCATTACCGCGAGCTACAGCACCGGCGCAGTCAATGGAGATGAGTATGTCGGCGGACTGGTGGGATTGGCTGGAGAAGAGGATGTCACCCGATGTTTCTGGGACACGCAAAATTCCCGCCGGTCGAGCAGCGCGGGTGGCACGGGCTTGGGCACAGCCGAAATGCAAACCGCCGCCAGTTTCCTCAACGCTGGCTGGGACTTTGTGGACGAGACAGCAAACGGCACTGACGACATCTGGCGGATTCTCGAAGGCCAGGACTATCCGAGGTTGTGGTGGGAAGCGCAAGGCAATTGACTATTGTCCCTGCTTTCGCAGGGATGACAACATTATCGACCGTTGCTCTGTACCCTCGGTGCTCTCCGTGGCCAGACGAATCAGCGTTCATCGGCGTGCATCGGCGGTTTCAAGAATTTCTGGGCGTTCTCGAATAGCCGTTAATTTACCGCGACGACTTCTTTGATCTCGGGGACTCTTTCTCGCAGGATCCGCTCGATGCCCATTTTCATCGTCATCGTCGCGCCGGGGCAGCCCTGGCAGGCGCCCTGCAGGCGGACCCTGACGGTGTTATCCTC
>DATKWR010000155.1:0-6915 GCA_035529475.1 Sedimentisphaerales bacterium
CGCAAGAGTAAGGTTAAAGATGAGAGCGTGTGTGAGAAGCCCGCAATGTCATTCTGAACGGAGCAGAGCGCAGTGAAGAATCTCTTTCTTACGCTCGAAACCCGGATGCTTCGCTTCGCTCAGCCTGACAAGAACGAGAACGACAAGGTCTCACCCACGCGGTAAGACTCTCAATTTTTTTGGAGGCATAGATTATGAAAGGCAAATCGATCAGCCGGCGGGATTTTATGAAGAGTTGTGCGGCGGGTGCATCGGCGCTGGCCGGCTCGTCGCTCATCTCGGAACGAACATTGGCACGCGAAAACGAACGGCCCAATGTCCTGTTGATCGTCGCTGACGATCATGGATGCGAGGCTCTGGGCTGCTATGGCAATTCCGTCATCAAGACGCCGAACCTCGATGGACTTGCGGCCGAGGGTGTGCGGTTCACGAACGCTTTCTGCACCACGGCCAGTTGCAGCGCCAGCCGGTCGGTGATCCTGTCCGGGATGTACAACCACGCCAACGGCCAGTACGGCCACCAGCACAGCTACCACCACTTCATCTCATTCGAGAACATTAAGTCACTGCCGGTGATGCTGAGCGAAGCGGGCTATCGAACTGCCCGAATCGGCAAGTACCACGTCGCGCCGGAGAGCGTCTATAAATTCGATACAGCGCTGCCGGGCAGTGGGCGCAGCCCGGTACAGATGGCGCAGAACTGCCGGGATTTCGTCCGCAGCGACGATAACCCGTTCTTCCTGTATTTCTGCATGGACGACCCGCACCGCAGCGGCAGCGTAGCGGAAGAGCTGCCTGGAAAACCAGACCGGTTCGGCAATAAAGCCGAAGGGGGCTACCCCGGCATCAAAGAGGTTGAGTACGATCCGAGGGCCGTGTCTGTCCCGCCCTTCCTGCCCGACATTCCCGAATGCCGCGCGGAGCTGGCTCAGTACTACCAGGCGGTTTCCCGCGTGGACCAGGGGGTCGGTCGGCTTCTCAGTGTCCTCAAGGAAGCGGGCAAATATGAGAATACCCTGATCATCTACATCTCCGATAATGGCGTCGCTTTCCCAGGGGCCAAGACGACGCTGTACGAGCCGGGGATGAAATTGCCGTGCATTGTAAGACGCCCCGGCCGGAAGAATGAGGGCATCACGTGCGATGCGCTGATCAACTTTGCAGACTTGGCGCCGACGATTCTTGATTTTGCCGGGGCGCTGCCCGCCAAGAACACCTGCCAGGGCCGCTCCTTCAAATCCGTGCTCGAACAGCAGCACCCCGATGGCTGGGACGAAACTTACGCTTCGCACACTTTTCACGAGATCACGATGTACTACCCGATGCGCGTCGTTCACCAGCGCAAATATAAGCTGATTTGGAACATCGCGCATGGGCTGGATTATCCGTTCGCCAGCGACCTGTGGGCCGCCTCGACGTGGCAGGCGACGATACAGAACAACCGCAAATACTACGGCAAACGCACCGTCGAGGCTTACCTGCACAGGCCAAAGTTCGAGTTGTACGACCTCGAAACCGACCCGGACGAGGTAAAGAACTTAGCCGACGATCCCAAACATCAAAAGATATTGGACGACCTGAAAGCAAAACTAAAAGCCTTTCAGAAGCGAACCAACGACCCCTGGATACTCAAGTGGGACTACGAATGAAAGCCCCGCTGGAGCTTGACAGAGGTACGCTCATGATTAAGATACGGGATGCCCCTTTAAGGAGTATGGTACAAACTCGAATAGAATTACGGGGATAATCAATGACCGAGAACATTCTATATTACGGCGATAACCTTGATGTTCTTCGGCGTCACATACCGGACCAGAGTATAGACCTGATATATCTTGACCCGCCATTCAAGAGCGATCAGGACTATAACGTGCTCTTTGCCGAGCAGAATGGCAGCCGGGCCGCCGCTCAGATCAAGGCCTTCGAGGACACATGGCGGTGGGATCAGGCCGCCGCGAAGTCTTATCAGGAGGTCGTCGAAGGAGGCGGCAAGGTCGCACAAGCCATGCTCGCATTCAGAACGTACCTCAGTGAAAATGATATGATGGCCTACCTTTCTATGATGGCCCCACGTTTAATAGAACTGCATCGAGTCTTGAAAGAAACAGGTTCAATTTATTTGCACTGTGATCCGACGGCGAGTCACTATCTCAAAATATTAATGGATGCAATCTTCGGGCCATCGAATTTCAAGAATGAGATTGTCTGGCATTACCGCAAATGGCCCGCTGGAAAATATACCTTTCAAAGAAACCACGATATTCTTCTTTTTTACGCGAAATCGGGAAGCCCCAAAAGGACGTTCAATCAACTATTCATGGATCGGGCCCCATCGACACTGAAGCGATTTGGAACTGCCAAGATCATATCAGGACACGATGAGTCAGGACATCGCTTGCCATCAAAAACTGAGAATGAACCTTCGATGGGGGTGCGACAGGATGATGTTTGGGAGATTGGACGCGTTCCACCTATAAAACAACTCTTTCCGACGGAGAAGCCAGAAGCACTGCTTGAGCGCATACTCAGGGCAAGCAGCGATAAGGGAGATGTGGTGCTTGATCCGTTTTGTGGGTGTGGGACGGCCGTTGTGGTTGCTGAGCAGCTCAAAAGGAAATGGATTGGTATCGATATTACTCACCTTGCTGTCGCGCTAATCAAACACAGATTAAGGGATGCGTTGGGGAGCAAAGTCAAATATCGAGTCGTTGGAGAGCCTGTCTCACTGCCTGATGCGAAAACGTTGGCGGGGGAAAATCGCTATCAATTCCAGTGGTGGGCGCTGGGTCTTGTGGGCGCTCGCCCTGTTGAGCAGAAAAAAGGGGCTGATAAGGGAATCGACGGCCGGCTGTATTTCCACGACGAGCCGGATAGCGCCAAATCGAGGACCAAACAGATTATGATATCCGTCAAGTCGGGCAAAGTGGGCGTGAAAGACGTGCGAGACCTGCGAGGGGTGGTGGAGCGAGAGAAAGCACAGATCGGGGTGTTGATCTCCATGGAAGAGCCTACAAGTGCAATGCGCACAGAAGCGGCCGGTGCCGGATTCTATAAATCGCCCTGGCGAAAGCACCCGTCCATGCAGATTCTGACGGTTGAAGAACTGCTTAAGGGCAAGAAGATAGACTATCCTGATGTTCCCGGCGTGAATGTCACCTTCAAGAAGGCTCCGAAAGCCAAATGTAACAAGACGGCGGAGCCGGAATTGAACTATCGGGACCAATAATTGGAAGAAGAGCAAGAAGGGGAAGGGCCTCATAAATGACACTGCTACTGGGATATGATGTCGGCAGCTCGTCGATTAAAGCGACGCTGATGGATGCCGGGACGGGGAAGGTTCTGGCGGCGGCGACGTCGCCGGACAAGGAATTGGAGATCATCGCCAGGCAGTTGGGCTGGGCCGAGCAGCAGGCTTCCACGTGGTGGGAGCACGTCAAAGCCGCCACTCAGAAGATCAAGGCCCAGGCGAAATTCAACGCAGGCGACATCAAGGCGATAGGCATTTCGTACCAGATGCACGGTCTTGTCGTCGTGGACAAGAACAAGAACGTCCTGCGGCCCTCGATTATCTGGTGCGACAGCAGGGCGGTGCAGATAGGAGAACAGGCGGCGGCGGACATCGGCGAACAGAAATGCCTCAAGAAACTTTTCAACCTGCCGGGCAATTTCACCGCGTCCAAACTAAAATGGGTGATGGAAAACGAGCCCGAGATTTATTCCAAAATTCACAAAATCATGCTGCCCGGCGACTACATCGCCATGAAGATGACGGGCGAGATAAAGACGACCCCGTCGGGCCTGTCCGAAGGAATTCTATGGGATTTTTCGAGCGAGGGCCTGGCCGGCTTTGTGCTCGATAATTATGGCATCTCCCACGAGTTGATCGCTGAGACAGTGCCGACGTTTTCCATCCAGGGCGAGTTGACCAAGGATGCTGCGACGGAGCTTGGCCTTGCCACGGGAACGGTGGTCAGCTACCGGGCGGGCGATCAGCCCAACAACGCGCTGTCACTGAGCGTTCTGCAGCCGGGCGAGATCGCCGTTACGGCGGGGACCTCCGGCGTAGTCTATGGCGTCAGCGGTCGCAAGAACTACGACAAGAAATCGCGGGTCAACGTCTTCGTACACGTCAACCATTCGGCGGCCGACCCGAGGTATGGCGTGCTGCTGTGCCTCAATGGGACCGGCATTCTTAATAGCTGGCTCAAGCATAATTTCGTGGCGGGCGAGGGATTGGACTACGAGCAGATGAACAAGCTGGCCGCACAAGTGCCGGTCGGCTGCGATGGGCTGGTCATCCTCCCATACGGCAACGGCGCCGAGAGGACCCTTGAGAACAGAAACATCGGCGCCTCCGTTCACGGCTGGAACTTCAACGTCCACAAAAAGACGCACGTCCTGCGCGCCGCCCAGGAAGGAATCGTCTTTGCCTTGAACTATGGCCTCGGCATTATGCGCGACATGAGCATTAAGCTGACGACCGTCAAAGCGGGCAACGCCAATATGTTCCTGAGTCCGTTGTTCGCCGAGGCGTTTGCGACTGTCACCGAGGCGACGGTGGAGCTTTACAACACCGACGGCTCGCAAGGTGCTGCGCGAGGCGCCGGCATCGGCGCCGGCATCTATAAAGGCCCCGAAGATGCCTTCGTGGGCCTGGAGCCGGTCAGGACAATCGAGCCCAACAAGAAATTGACTTGCAGCTATCAACAAGCATATCAGACATGGGAAGGTGTTTTGAAACAGCAATTAAAGGCGTGAATATATCTCGTGACGCCAGATGCGGGATAGGAGAAAGGAGTAGATCGAATGGCTGAGAAATCTTCACACAGTATTTGCCGATGGACGTTCAATCCGGGTAAGGGTGGGTTCGTGCCCGGTGACATGCGGCCGGAATGGGGCGGTAAGTTCGGCACGCCGGAGATGATCAAGCTGGTGGGCGAGAAAATCGCGCCGAGGCTGCCGGAGAATATCGAACTGGGTATCGAGGTGCATTACGACGCGGAGGTCGATGATAAGAATGCCGCGGCGGTGGCCGATGCGCTTGTGGAGAACAAGCTCTACCTGGCGATGATTACACCCGGCGCGCACTGTCACTTCGGATACGGCGGCGTCGCGTCGCTCGACCCGAAGGAACGCAAGGCCGCGGAGGAATTGGGCACGAAAACCGTTGACTTAGCCTATAGTACGCTGAAGAAGGCCTGGCATCCTGACGCCGACAAGGCCCCGGCTCTGATCATCTGGAACGGCTCATTCGGTTATGACATTGCCACCGTCGGCATCAAACAGATGTACCAGAACCTCAAAGAAAGCATCGCCGAGTTGTGCAAGTACGAACAGAAGAAAGGCGGCAGCCTCTATATCGGCTTCGAGCCCAAGCCGAACGAGGGCCACCCGGCCATGCTCATCCCGACGGTCGCCAGCGCGCTGCTGTTCTGGCGGAAAATCGAAGATGAGTTCGGCGTCTCCAAAGAGAAAAAAGGCGTCAACAAGGAGTTCGGACATTCCGAGATGATAGGTCTGGATCACGTCTATGACACCGTCGAAGAATTGGACAACGACGCGATGGTCCATATGCACCTCAACAGCCAGGGCTACAATGACGGCATCATTTTCGGCGGACCGGGCAAATACGACATCGACCACGGCGCGAGAATCAACGGCATGAACGTCGCCATCGCCGGGCTGATCCAGCAGGCGGGCTTTGGCCGCTGGAAAGGTCACGATATGCAGACGCGCGCGTACGACAACGCCGAGCAGGGCATCGACCGCGTGGTCCGAAGTGTCCTGAGCTGGGAAGCCTGCGAAAAGGCCGCCAAAGAACTGGACACCAAAGCGCTGATGGGCGTTCTGGCCAAGCGCGAAACCGCCAAGGCCGAAGATATGATGCGGCATGCGGTCGTCGCCGCCCAGGGCTATTTCGACAAAATGTATAAGTAAGTAAACTTTTGCAGAAGTGAAGGTGGACAAAGATGAGTTCAACGATGTTGACCCGTCGCGATCTTCTGAAAGCGGCGGGATTCGGTGCAGCGTCACTGTCGCTGCCGGCCCGTCTTGGCGCTGCCGGCCAATTGGACGCCCAAAGGCGTTCCGGCAAACCCAACATTGTCCTGATTATGGCCGACGATATGGGCTTCAGCGACATCGGCTGCTACGGCGGGGAGATCCATACGCCAAATCTTGACAAGCTCGCGGCAGGGGGGTTGCGCTTCACGCAATTCTACAACGCCGCCCGATGCTGCCCGACCAGGGCCTCGCTGCTGACGGGACTCTATCCACACCAGGCGGGGATCGGGCACATGGTCGGCAACTCAGGCTACCCCGCCTATCAGGGCTACCTGAACGAACGCTGCGTGACCATCGCCGAGGCGCTGAAGCCGGCCGGGTATCGAACCTTGATGGCCGGCAAGTGGCACGTCGGCGAGGACCGGCCCCACTGGCCGACCGACCGCGGATTCGATAACTATTTCGGGCTGATCAGCGGCGGGGCCAATTATTTCGATATCACAAAGACCAAAGCCAAAGGCGCCAAACGCCAAATGGCCCTGGATGATAAACCCTACACGCCGCCCAAAGAAGGCTTCTATATCACTGACGCCTTCAGCGATCACGCCGTCGAATTCATCGACAAGTATGGACGAGTCCAACAACCATTCTTCCTCTATTTGCCTTTCACGGCGCCGCACTGGCCCTTGCACGCCCTACCGCAGGACATCGCAAAGTACAAAGGCAAGTACATGAAGGGCTGGGACGCGCTGCGAGAGGAACGCTCTGCGCGCAGGGTTGAGATGGGGATCATCAGCGACAAGTGGAAGCTGTCGCCGCGAGATGCGACCACGTGGCCCTGGGCAGACGAGAAAGACAAAGAGTTGATGGATATGAAGATGGCCGTCTATGCGGCGCAGGTCGAGCGGATGG
>DATKWR010000156.1:0-6836 GCA_035529475.1 Sedimentisphaerales bacterium
ATCTCAAACCGGCCCAAATCAGGATCTGCGGCGCTATCGCCACCTTCGTCGCGGTCGTCTGCATGGGATATATGCTGCATTATGAATTCAGCCGGTGGGGCGTCTTTACTGCAATAGGTCTGTGATGAAAGCATCTGCAAATACCCCTGTACGAGGTTGGCGCGACCGGGTCTTCTCCGCTGCGACGTTCTTTTTCGTATCCGTTTTCATTCTCTTCGTCCTGGTACTGATCGCCACGGACGTCCTGTACGTCGATAGAAAAGCCGTAGCGACCGTGTTATCGTCGAAGTTCATTCTCCATGCTCTCTGGATGAGCGTCTGGACGAGCCTTCTTACGACTTCGATAGCGATACTCTTTGCGGTCCCTATGGGATATGCTCTGAGCCGGTTTCGCTTTCCGGGCCACATGCTTGCCGATGCCATTGTGGATTTGCCGATCGTGTTTCCTCCCCTGGTGGCGGGCCTGACCCTGCTTGTATTTTTTTCACAGACGACCCTTGGCCGCTGGATCCAGGAGGACCTGGGTCTCGAATTCGTTTTTCAGCCCAAAGGTATCGTGCTGTGCCAGTTTGTGGCTGCGGCCAGCTTTGCCATCCGCTCGGCAAAAACCGCGTTCGACGACGTTGACCGGCGCTACGAGAACGTCGCACTGACGCTGGGGTGCACGCAATGGGGCAGTTTCCGCCGGGTTTCGCTTCCGCTGGCCCGCAACGGCATTATCGCCGGCGGGATTCTGACGTGGGCCCGCGCCTTTGGGCTCTTTGGCCCGCTGATGATCTTCGTCGGCTCCTTCCGCGGCCGAACCGAAGTCCTGAGCACGACAATCTTCCTCGAACAATCGGTCGGCAACCTCGAAGTCGCCCTGGCCATCGCGTTGCTGCTTATCTTCATAGCCCTGATTGCGGTAACCGGCATCCGCCTGGTTGGCGGCTCAGCCCTGGTGAGATTATGATTCGCGCCGAGCAAATCGCTTTTCACGTTGGCACTTTCCAACTCCAGGGCTTGAGCCTCGACATAGCCGGGGGCGAGTACTTCGTCCTGCTGGGGCCGCCCGGATCGGGCAAGACCATTTTTCTGGAGTGCCTTTGCGGCCTCAAGAAGGTCGAATCGGGCCACTTATACATCGGCGGTCGGGAGGTCACCGGTCTCGAACCTCGTACTCGCGGGATTGGGTACGTGCCTCAGGATTACGCTCTTTTTCCACACCTTTGCGTCGAGCGAAACATTGCTTTCGGCTTGCGCGTCCATGGTTACGCAGAAACGAAAGTGACCGAAATTGCGGACCTGCTTGGTATCCGGCATCTGTTCGGCCGCCGAACCGACGGCCTCAGCGGCGGAGAAAAGCAGCGCATCGCTCTGGCCAGGGCCCTGGTCCTGGAGCCGAAGGTCCTGCTTCTGGATGAACCCGTTTGCGCTTTGGACGAGGTGACCCGGCAGGAAGTCTGTGCGCAACTGCTCGGACTTCAGCGGCAGCTCGGCCTGACGACCATCCACGTGAGCCATAATCTCGAAGAAGCCTTTTCCGTGGCGGACCGCGCCGCCATATTGCATCGGGGGATCCTGCAGCAGGTCGGTTCGCTGGATAACCTGCTTCGCAAGCCCAAAAGCGAGTTTGTCGCCCGTTTTATGCGCTGCGAGAATATCTTCGAGGCGCGCGTCACGGGACAGGATGCCCGCGGCTCGAACACGAGAGTCGAGGTTGCCACCCTGGAATTGCAGATACCAGGCCGCCATACCGGCAAATCACTGTTCATGATTCGGCCTGAGGACGTTCAAGTTCACTCTGGCTCTACACTTGACGGTCAGGGCGAAAACACCTTTTCCGCCACGCTCGTCCGCTCGCGGGACTGCGGCGGCTACGTTCGGGCCGAACTTGCCGGCCCTGTAAATCTCGTAGCTCACATGACTCACGGTGCCTTTGCCGGACTGAAGACAAAGCACCAGCCCAGCGTAATCGTCCAGCTTGGCCTTGAGCACATACACGTGCTGCCGGTGTAGCGGCTGGGGATGGGCCGGGCCGCAATAAAAGAGCCAGGCACAATTCTGCAAGACCGGCCGGGAATTCCCATTCCTGGTAATATCTGGCTGACGTCGTCTCAGACCTGAGAACATTTCGCCATGCGCAGCCAGTGTGTGAAAATAATATTGTTTCCATATTATTCGCTAAACCATTCCTCAGCAAGTACGTATGATATACATTACCGCGTAAGCGGCAAAGTTTCCGTGTCATGGTATGCCTTTTGCTGTTATTTTCAACATATAGGGAGTTTGCCTATATATAAAGTAGGGTTTGTGTTTACGTACAGGTGGGTTTCTTGCCTATACAATGATGAACATATAGTTTTTTAGTCCCTATGCGTTCGCTGACGACGGGGATGAAGCGTAGCGTGAAGATGATGGACTGTTTTTGGAGGTTGATAAGCATGTCAAGAAATGTGTTCAGCGGCAAGTGCATGTTGCGAACCACTGTCGCTCTGTCGGCCGTGAGGGTGCTGGCCCTGGTCGTCCTGTTGGTGGGTACTTCGAGCGTGTTCGCTCAAGAGCCATGTCCCTGTCCCGATGTCCAACCTGAGTCCTGTGTAGTTTGTCATAGCGGAGCTGGCGCCAGACATCAGGCAGTTTACGATGATTATGCCGACCAGAGCATTCTTGAACTTACGATTGATAGTGTTACGAGTGTTCCTAACGGCGCTGGCGCCTTCAACGCAACGATGACGTTCACCATTAAGAAAAATGGCTTTGCGTATATGGATGTGGATGGGCTTCCGTCGCTGGACCAAAAGAGATTTTATGCTGTGACTTACAACAGCGCCACGAGGATGTTTGACAACTCACAATCATTCTCAAACCCTGTAGCATTGGGGAACGGCCAATACTCTGTGACTGCCGCTGGCATAACTTACGCGCCTGAGTCTTCCAACGGTCTGGTTTATGCATATATCGCCGACGGCAAACTCGACACTGAAGGTATGACTCTGTACGGCGACGTATCCAACGCAGGCAAGGCCTCCGGTGATGTGGCCACCTATCAATCTGTTGCCAACGTATCAGCTTGTGAAAAATGCCACGGCACACCTTATATGAAGCATGGCTACAGAGCGGCTGCGGTTGCCGGCCTGCCGGATTTTGCCGCCTGTAAGACTTGCCATTACGATACCCGTGCCGGCGGCCATGAAGACTGGCAGATTTTAGTTGATAACCCTGCACGGTATGCTGAAGTTCATGCTGGTGATGCTTTGACGACTGAGGAAGAAGCCCGGTACGCATATACGGCCAAGGTCATGAATGACGTGCATATGTCGCATGCCATGGAATTCCCCTATCCTCAGTCCATGTCAACCTGCGCGACATGCCACGAAGGTAAACTCAATATCATATTGACGGACGCTAACTTTAAAGTGGAAACCTGTAAGAGCTGTCACCCGGTGACCGGACCAGCCGAAGGGACCCAGGCCAATAGGGCGCCGGCACTGGAAAGCGTAATGCCTCATGGCATCTCAATTGGGAAGTGTACCAACTGCCATGCCGCCGGCAGGATTGCTCCAGTATTCAGTGAGATTCACACCGGTTATGACAAGGTAATCTACACTGCTTCCGGCCAGAAATACTCTGACGCCATTGTCGTTACCATTGACACTGCATCCATGGCGGGCAACATACTTACCATTAAATTCAGCGCTGCTGAGTCCCCGGACCTGGCAGGGCTGGATGTGGCGGACATTGTACCAACCGTGCTGGTCGGGCTGTATGGCTATGACACGAAGGACTTCATCGTTGGCCCGCACGAACGAGACGCAGACGGAAACAGGTTGTTGGAGTTTGCCGTGGACGGTACGACAGTGAATCCGCGTTTTACGGTAGTCTCGGCCGCGGGCGGCAGTTGGGAAGTTACGGCAGACCTGTCAATGTGGGCTGACATGATCGCTGACGGCACCGTTAAGAGAGCAGAAATCGCTGTTATGCCGGCTCTGGAAACTGCTGACGGCGTTCAAGTTGCACTCAACTCTCCTTCCAGAACCTTTGACCTTGGTACCTATGCTTTTGATGATGGCTTCTACGGCCCTATCGTGAAGGTTACGACTGGCTGTAACAACTGCCATGATGCGCTTGCAACAACCTTCCATTCGCCGGATAGAGGTGGGAATATCGTTACCTGCAGGCTGTGTCACATTACCAAGAGTGGCGGGTCTCATCTGGAAATGCAGTCGAGGTCGATAGATTCCTATGTCCATGCGATCCACTCGTTCCAGGATTTTGATATCGGCGATGTTAACTTTACCGATCCGGTGGAAACGCTGCGTCATGAGCTCCACATTGAGCATACATACCCCAATTTCACGATTAAGAACTGTGAATCCTGCCACAATGAGGGTACCTTTGAAGTGCCCGATCAGTACACGTCGTTACCCGGTGTACTTTCGGCGGCTGATGAAGTTACGACCAAGGACAGAAAGATCGGTGCTGTGCCGCTTTATGTCACCGGTCCTGCTTCGAGAGCCTGTGGTTCATGTCACCGAGCTGAAATGATCAACGAGGATGAAGCCGGTGAGCTTATAGCCTTTAACCAGCATACTAAGCAGGGTGGTTATCTTATCGAGGGTGGGGACGACTACGCCTCGATTCTCGGTCAAGTAATCGACTATATCATGGGACTCTTCAAGTAAACCAGGAGTGCCAGGTGGGCTTCGGCCCCCTAAGTCGAAGCGATGAGATAATCGCTGCGTATTGTAGAATGCAAAAAGGGTTGGCAGTGCTCGGCACTCCCAGCCCTTTTTCTTTTGGGGCCTTAGTATTCTTCGGGGGAGTGCTGCTTGTTGTGACACTTGAGGTAGCATCGGCCGTGAAATGTGCCGGTGTCCTCAAATTCCAAACGTCCCGTCGTTGGGTCGGAGCGCACGATGGAGGTGTCGAAGTTTATCAAATGGCTGTTGTTCGTTATGGTTCCCTGTGCGGTGCTGATACCATGCGCATCATGACAGGCCGAGCAGGGAATCTGTTCATTCAGATGCTTCTGGTGCTGAGGAAAACTTTCATCGTTTAAAATGCTGTTTCTACTGTGACATCTGTAGCACAGCTCATAGGAATAACTGCTCTCCTGGGTAAAATCGGATGTTTCATACCGATAGGCCAGGAGATAGCGATAGCTGGAGCCGTGAGGGCCCTTCGTGCCCGACGGGCTGTCTGAGCTGTGGCAATCGATGCAGTATATCATCGTGGCCACGGTCATCGGCGACTTCAGACTCGGAACGTTTCGATTGAGACCCGGCGCGACAACGGGGTGAAAGGCGGCGGCGGACGGGTCAAACTCCAGCCGTGTGTTTGTCTGCGTGATCTGCCGGGTGATCGTGGACTGAATCCGGCTCGAATTGTCCGCGTGGCATTTGAAGCATACCTCGTATTCGTGCTGGACCTGCTGCGTAACGCCCCCGGAGACCGTGACACCGGAGACCCCCCGCATCACACCGGGCACGACCGGGGGCTGTGCCGGTACGTTCCGGACCGCATGGGGATTGTGACAATCAACACATTCGACGTGCCGGGCCGCGGCGATCGGCGATTCCTTCAGATCGTGGATGCCGTCGTAGCGAGTCACGTCATGGCGGCTGAGCCTGGACAAATCCGTTCTCAGGTTGGAGCGCGCCACGGAGCCGTCATGGCAGCTCAGGCAATTGTCTTCCGACCTGGTGAAATGAAGGAGCCGTTCGCGCCCGCCGGCCGAATGGGGCAGGTGACAGCTCAGACAGCCGTTCTCCATCATGGTGGCATGTTCGCTGCTCTGCAAATACGGATCGTTCCCGACCGCAGATAAGGCCGTCGAGCTTTCGTGTGTGGAGAGTCTCCATCCGGACAAATCGTGGCACGCCAGACACATCGCTGAGCGGCGATTGGACATCACCAGGAAGTTGCCGTGCAGGTTTTCGTGGGGGTTGTGGCACGTGGTACATTGCAGCTCGCCCGATCTATCCAGCTTGAGCTCCTCGGGCAGCACCGAAGGCGAGCGTATCTGGACGTCTTCGGCCGACAGCGCCGCCGAATAGACAAAGCTTATCGGGTGGTCGTCGGAAAGGTCGGTCCCCAGGTTTGACCCGCCTGGAGCAATGTACGCGCCGCCCTTGAAGCCGCCGGCCACGGTCTCGGTCAGGGCCACGGTGCCGTCGTGACAGCTCAGGCACAGCTTGCTCGAGCCGGTCGGCTGGCCCACCCGGGCTTGCAGAGACGAGCTTTGGTAGATGTTGTACACCGCGGTCGAGAGCTTGTGACTCCACAGCGGAGTCCCGGCCAAGGCGCCGTGGGGCGTGTGGCAGAAGCCACATGTATCGCCTCCCGTCACGGCCGATAAGTCATGCGGGGACCCCTCCGTCAGAGCTGCCGCGGTCGAGCCCGACGTCGCGACGGCCGCGAACAAAAATATGAGGTCAATCCATTTGATTTTCATGTTTCAACTCACTCCAGCAGTTCGAATACCTGGATTCGCTTGTTAAATGAATCGGCGACATAGATCCTGTTGCGGTCGTCTATGAAGATGCCGGCCGGGAGCCAGAACTGGCCCGCCTGTGTTCCTTCCTCTCCGAACGCCATGAGGATCTGGCCCTGCGGGTCGAAGATCTGCACGTTTTCAAACTGGCGGTCCGTCACATAGAGGTTCCCGAACGAATCGGTGGCGACGCCGCAGGGATGAGCGAAATTGCCCGGCCGGTCTCCTTGCCGCCCGAACGTCGTCAGGAACGTATGATCACGGGCGAATACCTGGACTCTGTAATTCAACGTGTCACTGACGTACAGACGGCCGCTTCCGTCGAGCCACAAATGCGTTGGAAAGTTGAACGTCCCCGGCG
>DATKWR010000157.1:0-2328 GCA_035529475.1 Sedimentisphaerales bacterium
CCACAAGGAGCGGCAAACCGAGTGGGGAGGCCGCGCCAAAGGGTACTGGGGCAGCTATGGGCACAGCCGATGGGTCCAGGT
This sequence comes from Sedimentisphaerales bacterium, assembly GCA_035529475.1. Lineage (GTDB taxonomy): Bacteria > Planctomycetota > Phycisphaerae > Sedimentisphaerales > Anaerobacaceae. The sequence goes on from DATKWR010000157.1 coordinate 82, forward strand.
TCCTCAGCCTTCATACCCGAGCGGATTCTGGGAGACCTTCAACGTCAAGGGCAGCCAGGAGATTCCGGTCTTTGCCGACAGCGCTTTTACCCATTCTCTGCCGCGCCACACGGATCCTGTTCCGCCGAAGCCCCTGCTGTTTCCCGGCGATATTCCGCGAGATGCGTCCAACTGCCAGATATGGCGGTTCTGTATCGACCGGCACAGCGGCGGGATAAACGTCTGCTTTATGGATGGTTCCGTGCGAAAGGTGCCGCTCTATATGTTGTGGGACCTGAAATGGAACCGCGACTGGCAGCCGCGGCATTACGAGCTGAAAGATATTCCCTGGCTGCATTGACATGGATCTTGCTGAGTGCAAAATTGTTTGAAGGTGTCCAGTGTTTCTGGACTCGATATGCTGATAACAAGAGGAGACAGCCGTGGAGAATAACAGAATAACAAGACGGACGTTTATCAAAGGTACGGCGGCGACGGCGCTGCCTTATGTGGTGTCCTCGTCGGTTATCGGGGCCGGCGGGCGGGCCGCGCCGAGCGAGAGGATTGTCATGGGGGCCATCGGGACCGGTGGCCAGGGGACAAGGCACATCGGCGGCGGGATATGGGTTCAGGGCGGGGGCTTCCTGAGCAAGCCGCAGGTGCAGTTTGTGGCCGTCTGCGACGTGAATGCCCGCAACCGCGACAATGCGCGCAACATCGTCAACAAGCACTATAGCAACAGCGACTGCGCCGAATACAAAGACTTCCGCGAATTGGCGGCGCGAGAAGATATCGACGCCGTGCTGGTCGCGACGCCCGACCATTGGCACGCCTTGCCCTGCATCGCCGCAGCCAGGGCGGGCAAGGACATGTACTGTGAAAAGCCCATGACCCTGACCATCGAAGAGGCCAGAGTCGTGGCCGATACGATGAAACGCTACGGGCGCATCTATCAGGTGGGCACGCAGCAGCGGTCGTGGTATGAGTTTCGCTTCGCGTGCGAGCTGGTCCGCAACGGGTACATCGGCCAGGTCAAGTCCATCACCGTCAACGTCGGCGGCCCGCCTCTCTGGTCGTGCGATGCGCCGGCCGAGTCGGAGCCTGACTGGCTCGACTGGAACACGTGGCTGGGCCCCGCCCCGTGGAGGCCCTATACCTCCAAGATCGCGCCGGGCGGCTGGATGGCCTACCGCGACTATTCCGGCGGCGAGATGACCAACTGGGGCGCGCACATGTTCGACGTCGCGCAGTGGGCGATGGACGCCGACGAAAGCGGCCCCGTGGAAATCATCCCCCCCGATGGCAAGGACTACAAAGTGCTGACCTACAAGTACGCCAACGGCACGATGATGACGCGCGACAAGATCGGCAAGGAGGTGCCGGGTGTGCTGTTCACGGGAACCGAGGGCAAGATCGAAGTCAGCCGGGACCACCTTGTCACTTGGCCCGAATCGCTGCTGCGCCAAAGAATCGGACCCGACCAGATTCACCTCTACGAAAGCAAGAACCATCCGGACAACTTCTTAGAGTGCGTGCGGACCCGCAACAGGCCGGCCAGTGACGCCGAGGTCGGCTGCCGCTCCGTCACGGTCTGTCACTTAGGCAACATCGCTTACTGGCTCAATCGCCCCCTCAAATGGGACCCGAAAGAGGAGAGATTTGTGAACGACCCCGAAGCCGACAGAATGAAGAGCAGGCCGATGCGCGCCCCCTGGCGGCTCTAAACTCAATGGATTCCCGCCTTCGCGGGAATGACAAATCTCGGAGAATACGATGAATAAGAATCCAAGCTCAAGAAAGAACTGCCTCTTTTCCGTAATGACGATCCTGCTGCTTCAGCAGCCTCTTTATTCAGCGGAGAAGTCATTTTCACAGACGACAGGCCCCCAATGGTATCCCTGCCTGGAGTGGGCCATCAAGAATCCATCCTTTGACGGTAATCCCTTTGACGTTGAAGCGAAAGTCGAATTCACACACGCTCGCAGCGGCAAATCAATCACAACGTCCATGTTCTATGACAGCGGGGACGTCTGGCGATTCAGATTCACTGGTATCCTGACCGGTGAATGGTCTTTTCAGACGTCGAGCGACGACGAAGATTTGAATGGATGGGCCGGGAAGTTCAATATCGAAAAGAATAGCAATCCGCGGGCGCACGGTTTCATCACAGCGCTCGGCAATAAATGGGGGTGGCAGGGGACCGAGGATGCGTTCATTCCGCAGTACGTGATGGGCAAGGACCTCAATCACTTCTACGACTTCGACAAA
>DATKWR010000158.1:0-5237 GCA_035529475.1 Sedimentisphaerales bacterium
TCTCACCCTGATGTTCTGTTGACGTGTCAATCGCAGCCGCTATCCGTCAGAGAAGGATGCAGATGAAGACGAGGGCTTTCACCCTGATCGAGCTGCTCGTGGTGATCGCGATTATTGCGCTGCTGATGGGCATCATTCTGCCGGCGCTGAATGCCGTCAAACGCAAAGCCGCGACGACTGTCTGTCTGAGCAATACGAAGAACCTTGCCTTGGGCTGGTACGTCTATATGCAGGACAATGATGGCCGCATTATGAGCTCGGAAGACAACGGCACCGAACAGAATGGGACCTACGTCGGGTGGATCGGGGTGCCTCGCGATTCCGGCGGCAGTGCGATGAGCAATACGCAGACGAATCCGGCCGTGACGGACCAGGACGAGATCCGGGGCATCCAAAGGGGCCTGCTGTACTCTTACGTCAAAGACCCCGACACATACCACTGCCCCGCTGACAAAGTTCGCAAGAGCATCTACGACGGAACCACGGTTTTTGTCTCCTACGGGGTTCCCATGTGCTTGTACGGCGCGCCCAGTCCGAGCAACGCTCGATACAACACGCAGATCAGAATATTCAACGAGATTGCGGCACCATCAACCCGGTACGTTTTCGTCGAGAGCGCCGAGACGCGAAACTGGAATTCGAGTCATCATTTTGTCATCGGCGCTCCCGAGTACACGAACCTTTCGGTGTGGGGCTGGTGGGGGCCGATGGCGGTCAATCACGGCGACAGCAGTGTCCTGGGGTTCTGCGACGGCCATTCGGAAGTCCGCACGTGGCGAGATCGCTTCACGATAGAGCGCGTGGATAAATTGATTCGCCAGGGAGTTGCCACATACGGCATCGAATACCCCCCCGAGGGTCAGACCGCGGATATCGAGTATATGGCCGCCGGCTGGGCGTATCGGCACGGGCGTCCTGGATAGAGAGGCTGTCACAATTGACGGAGTGTTCATGGATACGAAGTCCCACGTCATCATGAAAATAACTCTTGTTTTATGGATGTCATACACGCTGTCAGTTGTGATGGCTCAGCCGCAGAGCTACGCGCAGCAGGCCAGGCACATTCTGGATGCCACCAACGTCAACGGTGGCCTCATCGTCCACCTGGATTGCGGTGACGGAAGGCTGACTGCGGCGTTGTGCGCGAACGAACGCCATTTAGTGTACGGCCTTGGCGTTAACATGGCCGATGTCTCTAAGGCAAGGCAAACCGCTGCAAGAGCAGGGCTTTCTGAAAGAGTGTGGGTGGACTGTCTGGAGAATGATCGACTTCCGTTCGCGGAGAGCATGGTAAACCTGCTTGTGTCGGAAAAGCTCAATGGGATCCCCATAGAGGAAGTCATGCGAGTTTTGGTGCCTAACGGCGTTGCATATCTCAGGCAAGGGGAAAAATGGATCAAGACGATAAAGCCCCGGCCGGCTGAAATTGACGAGTGGACCCACTGGCTGCACGGTCCTGATGGTAATGCCGTGGCCAAGGACCTTATTGCAGGTCCGCCGCAGCGTCTTAAGTGGATCGCGGCCCCACTGTGGTCGCGGTCTCATGACAGTGTCCCCAGTGTGACGTCCATGGTGTCCGCCAACGGAAGATTGTTCTATATCGTTGACGAGGCGCCGGCCAGCATGGACGGTTCCGCCCCGGACAAATGGGCGCTGGTGGCACGGGACGCTTTCAACGGTCTGGAATTGTGGCGTGTGCCGATTCCGGAGTGGGGCTGGCGCAGTTGGGCCACCGAGTTTACCGTTCGTTTTACCATCCCCACGCACATCCCGCAGCGTCTCGTCGCCGTCGGCGATCGCGTCTATGTCACACTTGGCTTCAACGCGCCGCTAACAGAGCTGGATGCCGCCACGGGCGAGATTCTGCGAACATTTGCCGACACGGAGTTCACTGACGAAATCCTCTGCATCGACGGAATGCTGCTTGTCTCGATCAACAAGGCGCGGCAGAAGCCGGGTGCGCAATCCGGCGATAACGACAGTGACAGACACGATGAGTCTGCCGCCCCAACTCGAAAATGGGTCGCCGCGATCGATATGGCGTCTGGGACGATGCGCTGGAAAGGGGGCGACTACGTAGGGCTGCGGTCCAAAACCGGTTCGATGGAGCGCATCAGCCACCTGAGCATGGTTGCCGGCGGTGGCCAGGTCTTTTTTGTTGATGGAGGCCAGATCATCAGCCTCAGCCTGAACGACGGCCGCGAACTGTGGCGAGCGGCCCGGCCCGAGGTCCCCGAGCATAACATGCGTTACAATATCCGGATCACCGACATGGGCACATTGGTCTATCATGACTCGGTGCTTTACTTCGCTCAGCTCAATCCGGACAGGAGAATAGACTGGCGGGAGATTCGTGGCAGACTGCATGCCTTCTCGGCCGAGACCGGCAAGCCGATGTGGAATCGTGAGTGCTCTTCATGGGGCTGGGGTCATCCGGCGGACGTCTTCGTCCTGAAGGACTTGGTTTGGGTGAGTGGTTTTAAGGATGACTTCTACCTTGGTCTGGATCCCAAGACCGGTGAGGTAAGGCGCAGAGTGTCGAATTACGAGGCCTTCGACAACGCTCACCACCACCGCTGCTATCGCAATAAGGCGACGTCACGTTTCCTCGTGACCAGCTTCCGCGGGCTTGAATTCATTGACACCGCCTCAGGAGATACCGATCTCAATCACTGGGTGCGAGGGACGTGCCGTCTCGGAGCGATGCCTTGCAACGGGATGGTCTATGTCACGCCGCATCCGTGCGACTGCTATATCACCTCAAAGCTCAACGGCTTCATGGGACTGCTGCCCGCCTCGGGCAGTGACACTGTCGGTGCCTCGGAAGGTCCTCGGCTCCAGAAGGGGACCGCCTACGGCAAGCTCGTATCCGCAGGACGTTCACCGGCATCGGAGAGCTGGCCTGCCTACCGACACGATGCACAACGCAGCGGCTCGACGACCGCCACGTTACCGGCGCGACTTGAGCCCCTATGGCAGGTGGATATCGGCGGCGAGCCGACCAGCCCCGTCGTGGCCGATGGCTGCGTTATTGTAGCGGTAAAGGACAGTCGCCGGGTCTTAGCACTAAATGCGTCAACCGGCCGGGAATTGTGGCAGTACAGCGCCGGCGGACGGATTGACGCACCGCCCACGATTTACGGCAACAGGGTTGTTTTCGGCTGCGCGGACGGGCACGTGTACTGCCTGCTGGCAGGCGATGGAGAATTGGCGTGGCGATTCAGGGCGGCACCTGCCACCAGGCTGATCGGAGCATTCGGGCGGTTGGAGTCGGCGTGGCCTGTTCCTGGCAGCGTGTTGATCAAGGCCGATACCGTCTATTGCACTGCCGGGCGGTCATCCTTCCTTGATGGAGGTATCTACGTATGGGCGCTGAACGTCGCCACGGGTGAGGTGGTCAAGTCCGAGCGTCTGGCCGGCGATCCAAATATGAAAGTTGACTGGGGCCGGGACCAGACTATCGATACGGGTGTCCTCTCTGACGTGCTGGTGGAACACAACGGCGGTGTTTATCTGCGCCAGCGACAATTGTTCGACAAGGGTCCGCAAAACGGCATCGCCGAGCACCTTCACGCAACCGGGGGGCTGCTCGATGACAGTTGGTTCCATCGTACGCGATGGTTCCTTGGCGGCGTGCCTTATGCCGAATATCTCGTGTTCAATGACGGCATTGTGTGCGGCGTACGTGCCAGACAGAAAATAGGAGGTTACGGCGGGCATTTCACTCCGGGAGCCCAGGGGTTCGATATCTTCGCAGCCGACCTTGTGATCCGGCAAAAGTCCGCCCCCAGAAAACCTGCCCCAAAGCCGGAAACTTCAAACCAGGATCCGGGTTTGCGGAAGGGCCGGTCGGAAATGCCAACCGTTCGCACACCCAAAGACCGCTGGTCCCGCCGGATACCTGTCCGCCCGACAGCGATGGTCATTGCAGGTCAAACGCTGGTCGTCGCCGGCCATCCGGATGAAATCTATCCTGACGACCCGTGGGCCGCTTACGAGCATCGAAGGGGCGGCAAGCTCCTGGTTTTCTCGGCGACCGACGGCACAACGCTGACCGAGCACTCCCTTGGAAGCACGCCGGTCCTTGATGGAATGGCAGTTGCCGGCGGGCGGTTGTACGTATCGACCGTCGATGGCAAGGTAACGTGTCTGTCTGGAGACAAGTAAACTCCGGACACACGGTCAGACGAGGTGAGCATCATACCTGTGATGAAGAGATCATTAGTTGGCCGTGCTGCACTGCGAACGCCGAGATCTTCTATCCGTTGCAGGGCATAGGATTCCCACACGTTTCCCCGAGCGGGTTGGAAATCAAGCATCGGATTGATAGTGCGTTGGAGCAAAACGCCAACCCAATGCCACTCAGGCTGAGGCCTGCGCAAAAACAACCGGGGCCTATGCCAAACTAATCAGCACAGGCCCCAGATTGCATTCAGTCCAAATGGCGTAGCATGCCCTAAGGGGTAATTGTCGGCCTACACAGCCGGATGTCGTCCATATACATCTGGCCGGTGCCGCCCGGCAGGTTTGTGTTGCCCCGGGTGCCGAAGCCAAGACTGATACTGTTGACGTTGCTCAGGTTCACGCCCAGATCGGCAAAGGCCTGCAGCGGGATCAACCACTGCGTCCATCGGTCGATCTGGACCGCGTTCGGATTATCATGATAGACAACCGCCGTGCCGTTGAGAGCTACATACATCCGCTCGGCGGCATTCGCGGCCTTGCCTGCGAACCACAACGACAATTCCGTAACGCCCTGGGCCGTCCAGTTACGCCCGGTGGTTAAGGTCATGGTTGCTTCCGAGTACTTGAAATTGTTGTCGTATGTTAACGGCTTCGACTGGGCGCCGCCATGAATGATAATGCGCTCGGTGATGGGAACATCCATGTTGCCGACGACAGCCCCGTTGGTCGTGGTGCCGAAACCGTCGATCCACGTCAGATAGATCCTGTTGCTTCCCGGCTCACCTTCGTTGAGATCATTGTAGGCCTCAAAATCATCCACGAGAAGGAAATCCCCGGTGGTGAAACTCCAGAGCGGCCCTTTCCAGGGACTGTTGGGATTGACGGCATTAACTTCATCTATACGCCAATAGAACGCGCTGTCCCACGCGAGTAACCCGGGATCATAGCTCTCAGTTCCCAACGCCCTGGTGCCTTTGTATTCGGGTGAGGCCGTATTGGCCTTGCGCACGGCCTCTTTATCCGCGCCGAAATAGACCTGGTGTGAGGCGGCA
>DATKWR010000159.1:0-2288 GCA_035529475.1 Sedimentisphaerales bacterium
CGCTCCCCCGTACGTCTGTAATGATATTCGCCTCCGAAGTCCAAATCGAGCGCTTCGGTCGGGCGCTGTGCAAACGCGGATTCGTGGCGCTGGATCGCCTCCTGTGCGATCTCTTCAAGCCCGATGCCGGCGATTCGCGAACTGGTTCCCCTAAAGTATTTGTCCACAACGGACCGGTTAAGTCCTATCGCCTCGAAAAGCTGCGCGCCGGCGTAGCTGCGCAGCGTCGAGATGCCCATCTTGCTCATTGTTTTGAGGATGCCTTTCTTGACGGCGGCAATGTAGTTGTCCGCAATCTGCGTCGGCTCCATCTTTGCGGGCAGCTCTCGCTCGCGATGCAGCTCATCCAGGGTCTCGAAAGCCATGTAAGGATTGACGGCGTTGGCGCCATAGCCGCACAAAAGGCAAAAGTGCATCACTTCTCTCGGTTCGCCGCTTTCGACGATCAGCCCCGCTTCGCCCCGGAGCCCCCGTTCGAGCAGCCCATGATGAACGGCGGCGGTTGCCAGCAGCGAAGGGATCGGCACCTTCGTCTCATTCACGCCGCGGTCACTGATAATGATCATCGAAGCGCCGCCTTTGATGGCCTGTTCAGCGGCGCCGATGAGCGATTCGAGCGTGCGACGAAGGCTGCCGGCCGCATCGTACTTGTCGCGCTCAAAAAGGGCCGATATCGTGGCCACGTGAAAATCCTCCCGCCTGACACAACGCAGGCGTTCGATGTCTTCGTTGCTCAGCACCGGGTGCGGCAGCTTGAGCTGTCGGCAGTGCTGGGGAGTCTCGCTTAATATGTTCCGCTTCTTGCCGGTGAAGACCATCAGGCTCATCACCAGCCCTTCGCGAAGCGGATCAATCGCGGGGTTTGTCACCTGGGCGAAGAGCTGCTTGAAGTAGTTGAACAATAGTTTCGGTCTTTCGGAGAGAACCGCCAGCGGCGTGTCGTTGCCCATCGAGCCGACCGGCTCCTGGCCGTTGACCGCCATAGGCGTCAGGATCATCTTGAGCTCCTCGCGCGTATAGCCGAACGCCCGCATCCGTTGAGCTATAGTTCGCGGGTCGGTTTGGACGAGTTTGGGTGCGTCGAACAAACCACGCAACTCGATCCTGTTTTCATCCAGCCATCGGCGATAAGGTTTCTGCCTTACGATCTTGCCTTTCATCTCGTTGTCTGAGACTTCCCGCCCCTCGACGGTATCGACCAGAAACATGTGTCCCGGGCGCAGCCGTCCTTTCTTGCGAATCTTCTCGGGCGGAAACTCGACCACGCCGGCTTCGCTGGCAATGACTGTCAGCCCGTCGGTGGTCACAAGATAGCGGCATGGTCTGAGTCCATTGCGGTCGAGCGTGCCGCCGATAAGGCGTCCATCGGTAAAGACCATCGCGGCCGGTCCATCCCACGGCTCCATAATCGAGGAGTGATACTCGTAGAAGGCGCGTTTGTCGGTGCTGATATGATATTTTGCCCCGAATGCCTCGGGAATCATCATCATCATTGAATGGGGCATGCTCCTGCCCGCGCGGACCAGAAGCTCGAGCGCACTGTCGAAGCACGCCGAGTCGCTCATTTCAGGTTTCAAAACGGGCAGCAGGTCGCGGAGACCATCGCCGAAGACTTCACTGGACATGATGGTTTCGCGAGCGCGCATCCAGTTGCGATTGCCGCTGAGGGTATTGATTTCGCCGTTGTGAGCAATGCAGCGGAACGGCTGGGCCAGACGCCAACTGGGAAACGTATTCGTGCTGTATCGCTGGTGAACGATGGCCAGGGCCGAGAGCACGCGTTCGTCCGCAAGATCCGGATAATAGTCGAACAATTGCCAGGCCATGAACATGCCCTTGTAGCAGATTGTCCTGCACGAAAGCGATGTGACATAGAAATCTTCGGCTTGGTCGGCGAATTTCTCGGCCACGAGCTGTTCGGCCCGCCGGCGCGCCATGTACAAACGCCTCTCCAGGGCCTCGCTCTTGAAGCCGGCCCCATCGACGAAAATCTGTTTGATCGACGGCTCCGCTTCGAGAGCAATCTTGCCGAGACATTCACTATGGGTCGGCACATCTCGCCATCCCAGCACTTTCATTCCATAGTAGCCGATTGCCGCCTCAAGCAGGCCGTCGCATTGTTCTCTGATTTCCGAGTTTTTCGAGCCAAAAACAACCCCCACGCCATACTGCGAGACGGCAGGCAGCGAAAACCCCAGCTCTCCGCATTGGGATGTGAAGAACTCGTGAGGAATTTGAAAGAGAATTCCGGCTCCATCGCCGGTCGTCTCATCCGCTCCGGCGGCTCC
>DATKWR010000160.1:0-2774 GCA_035529475.1 Sedimentisphaerales bacterium
CTCATACCGGCTTGCCTCCAGGAACCATGCTGCACTTGCCCAATAGCACCGGGCTGTTCTCGACTTTTTTCTAAAAATTGATTTTGGCTTTAGTATTTTATATATTAGCGGGGCGAAAGTGAAACTGATTTCCGGAAAAACTGTGTATGCAATCGGAAAAAGAGAATCTCAAGCAGGCCGTCCTGTGGGAACCGTCGGGGCAAGACAAGACGGTCCGCTGCAAGCTGTGCAACTGGCGGTGCGCTATCGAAGAAGGCAAGCTGGGCCGGTGCTGCGTACGCAGGAACGTGGACGGCGTGCTTTACTCGCTCAACTACGACAAGGTCTGCTCCGCCAATCCGGACCCGATCGAGAAGAAGCCCTTGTTCCACTTTCAGCCCGGCACCCGCAGTTTCTCGATTGCGGCGCCGGGCTGCAATTTCCGCTGTGAATTCTGCCAGAATTGGCAGATAAGCCAGGCGGCGATTGAAGGTGGGCGGATTGACGGTGAGCTGGCCGACCCGGCGTATATTGTCGAGGCGGCTGTTCGCAGCGGCTGTAAGAGCATCGCTTATACCTACACCGAGCCGACCATTTTCATGGAGTTGTGTAATGCTTGCGGGCCATTGGCAAAAAAACACAGCCTGGCGAACGTTTTTGTCAGTAACGGCTTCATGACGGTAGAGGCGATAGACTTCGCCGGCGACTGGCTCGATGCCATCAACGTGGACTTGAAGGCTTTCAGCGAGGATTTTTACAGGCGGTTTTGCAAAGCGCGACTGGCGCCGGTGCTGGATACGATCCGCTACATCGCCAAGCAGACAAACATCTGGCTTGAGATCACGACGCTGCTGGTGCCGGGGCAGAACGATTCGGCGGAGGAGCTGAAGCAGCTCGCCGGATTCATTGTCAACAACGCCGGGGCCGACGTCCCCTGGCACATCAGCCGATTCCACCCGCAGTACAAGTATCTGGATTCGCAGCCCACGCCCTTGAGCAGTCTGGAGCGGGCTTTTGTGATAGGCAAATCCGCGGGACTGCACTACGTCTATCTCGGCAACGTGCCGGGGACGAAATCCGAAAGTACTTTTTGTTATCAGTGCGGACGAATGCTGATCGAGCGCAGCGGCTACAGAATAGGCGTGAACGACATACGAGACTCGAAATGTCCCGGCTGCGGGGCGACGATTGCCGGCTTTGGACTTTAGCAGCGTCGAGGCAAGCACCGGAGGTGCCGCTCGCGACGCCGGATGGGTAAACGATGAAGATTATTGCAGATGCGAATATTCCCTTTGTCAAAGAGTGCTTTTCATCGATTGGGCAGGTCACGGTTGTTGCAGGCCGGCAGATAACCCCGAGCGTTGCTGCCGATGCGGACGTTCTGCTGGTGCGCAGCATCACGCCGGTCGGCCCAGAGCTGCTGGCTAAGAGCAGGGTGCGCTTCGTCGCGACAGCTACCATAGGCTTCGATCACATCGACCGCGATTTCCTGGAGCAGAACGATATCGGTTTTGCGTCGGCTCCGGGTTCCAACGCGAACTCGGCCGTGGAGTATGTCATCGCCGGATTGCTCGAAGTGGGGCATCGCCACGACCTGAACCTGGAAGGCAGCTCGATAGGAATCATAGGCGTGGGCAACGTCGGCGGCAGGGTGGCGGGCAAGTGCGCCGCCCTGGGGATGGACCTTTTTCTCAACGACCCCCCGCTGCAAAGGCAGACGGGGGATGCAAGATACCTGCCCCTGGAGGGGCTTTTCGGCTGCGATTTCATAACGCTGCATACACCGTTGACGTTTGAAGGTCCTGACAAGACGCACCATTTGGCCGATGAGCCTTTCTTCAGCTCGCTCAAGGATGGGTGTGTATTTGTGAACGCCTCTCGCGGCGGCGTGGTTGACAGCAGGGCGTTGAAGGCGGCCGTGCGGTCGGGGCGGTTGCGAGCGGCCGTGCTCGACGTTTGGGAAAAGGAACCCGCCATTGACGTGGAACTGCTAAAGATGGTCGATATTGGCACGCCGCACATCGCAGGCTATTCGCTGGACGGCAAGATCGGCGGGCTGATTATGATATACAAGTCAGTCTGTGACTACTTCGGGCTGGAGGCGAAGTTTGACGTCGAGGATTTCCTGCCTGAGCCTTCTGTGCCGCAGGTGGAACTGAATCAGGGTGTGGGCCGCGAGCAGGAGGCATTGCGCAAAGCGGTGCGGGAAGTCTATCGGATTGACCGGGACGATGAAAGACTCAGGCGGGTCCTGGACGAGCCGGCTGAAAAAAGGGGCGCGTATTTCGACGGACTGCGAAAGAATTATCCCGTTCGCAGAGAATTTCAGAATACAAAGATAATAGTAGCCACAGAGGACAACGAGGGCCCAGAGAAGAATCTAAAAAGACTCATGGGTAAGCTGGAGGGAATTGGTTTTAAGGTTCAAAATGAAAGAAACGCGTGACGCAAATATCCTTGAATGGCCGAAGGGGCATCTAGATTTCTCCGAGGGTTGTGTTATTATGGGGATTCTGAACGTCACGCCCGATTCCTTTAGCGATGGCGGCCAATTTCTGGACACCCAAAAGGCTGTTGAGCATGGCGTGCAGATGGCGGCCGATGGGGCGGCGATCATCGACGTGGGCGGCGAATCTACGCGGCCCGGCTCTGCACCCGTTTGCGCCGATGAGCAGATCGCGCGGGTTGTGCCGGTCATAAGGCAGCTTCGCGAAAATGTGCGTGTGCCGATCAGCATCGATACGTGCAGGTTCGATGCGGCGAAAGCCGCTCTTGACGCGGGCGCCGCGATGATC
>DATKWR010000161.1:0-16806 GCA_035529475.1 Sedimentisphaerales bacterium
TTCTGTTTCGAGGATGACCTTTGTGACCTCTACGAAGTCCGGGTCATCATCGATAATCAGTATGCTTGGAGCGGCCATATCTTCGATCCTCATTGGTAATTGGTAATTGTTTGTAGTGACGCCGTAAGGCGTTGCCTTCAAATGCCCTTACGGGCACACTACAAACATTCACTATTCACCATTCACTACTTGTCCCCCACGACCTCGGTTACAGTGCGCCGTGTGTAGAGAATCAGTTTTCCGTCTTCGGTACAGCTTTCGACCTCGAAGCCCTTTTCACGGTATTGTTTCTGCACTTCGGCGGCTTTCTTTTCGTCTTCGTATTGCTCTCCATCCCACATGAATTTCCTGCCGTCGAAGAAGCGAGCTCGTTCTGCCATATCCTCAGTCCTCATTGGCGATTGCTAATCTCAAATCTCAAATTTCAAATCCTCAGACCTTGTAGGGGCTGGGTCCCAGTGCCCGAACCGTCTCTGTCATTTCCCTTGCCAGCTCGGCGAACCTGGGGCCTTCGGAGGCCGAGACCCATTCGAGCCGGAACCGCTCGGGTTCCAGGCCGAAGTCCTCCAGCATGAGTTCTATCGCCTCCTTGCGATTCTCGGCCTTGACGTTGCCTTCGAGGTAGTGACAATCCCCGAGATGGCAGCCGCACATGAGTACGCCGTCGGCCCCTTTTGTCAGCGCGTCGATGATCAGGTTCGGATGGACCATTCCCGAGCACATCACGCGAATGATACGCAGGTTCGGAGGGTACTGCTGCCTGGAGACACCGGCCAGGTCCGCCCCGGCGTACGAGCACCAGTTGCAACAAAACGTGATAATCGTCGGTTCGTACTTCTCGTCTGACATATCTTCAATCCTTAGTGGTGATTGGTACTCGTTTGTAGTGACGCCGTAAGGCGTTGCTTTCAAATGCCCTTACGGGCACACTACAAACATTCACCATTCACTATTCACCCTATAACGCTTATTCCAGTGCCGCGGCGACCATAGCGCCCAACTGCTCGAGTTTGAAGCCGCCGATGTAGATTCCCTTCTTCGGGCACGTCGCCTGGCAGACCCCGCAGCCTTTGCACAAGGCCCCGTCTCTTTCGACGGTCTTCTTGATGCTGCCCTGGTACATGTACTCGATGAGGGTCAGCGCCTTGTAAGGGCATGGGTCGATGCAGTAGGCGCACCCATCGCAGTTCTCGTCCACAACGTACGAAATAATGGCCTCGATATCGATTTGGTCTTTGGACAGGATCGTCGCGGCTCGGGCCGCCGCGGCGCCGGCCTGGGCGATGCTCTCTTCAACCGACTTCGGGCAGTGGGCCAGGCCGCACATGAATATCCCGTCGGTGGCGAAATCGACGGGCCGCAGCTTCATGTGCGCTTCGAGGAAGAACTTATCCTGGTTCAGCGGTATCTTGTACAGCTTGCCAACCTGCTCGACGCCCTGGTCCGGAACGATGGCGGCCGAGAGTGCGACCGCGTCGCAGTTTATCTGAACGGGCGCATTGAGCATCGGATCTTCGCAGCAAACACGAAGGCTGCCACCCGCCGCGATGACTTGCGGTTTCTTGTCTTCGCGGTAACGGATGAATCGCACGCCTTTGTCTCTTGCCTCTCGGTAGTATTCCTCCAACAGGCCATACGTTCTTATATCACGGTAGAGGATGTAAACGGCGGTCTCGGGATGTTTGTTCTTGATGGCAATGGCGTTCTTGACCGCTTCGGAGCAGCACACCCGGCTGCAATAGGGCCGTGCTTGCTCTCTGGAGCCGACGCACTGAATCATGACGATGGATTTGGCCTTTTTCAGCTCAGGCTTGTCGTCGTGAATCCATTCTTCCAGCGTTCGCTGGGTGATGACGCCGGGATGGCTGCCGTACAGGTATTCGGTTGGCTTGTATTCTTCGGCCCCGGTGGCGACGATGACGGCGCCGTGCGATACCTGCGTGCTGTCGCCGTTGTGCTGTATCGTGGATTTGAAGTTGCCCACCGAGCCCTCCACCGCCGAGACGAGACTGTCCAAATAGAGGCTGATATTGGGATGGGATTGGATGCACTCAATCATAGCGGCAAGCTCCTGCTGGAGGTCGAAGCCGCCAAGCAGGTTGTAGATATGTCGCGAGTTGCCTCCAAGCTGCTTTTGCCTCTCGACCAGGTGCACGTGGAATCCCTGGTCCGCGAGATTGAGCGCCGCCGTCATGCCGGCGATGCCTCCGCCCATCACGAGCGCCTGGTTGTTGACTTTCAAGCTTCCCTTCTTCAACGGTTCGAGCAGCCTTGCCTTGGCGATGGCCATCCTGACAAGGTCTTTGGACTTCCACGTGGCCTGCTCGGGCTCGCGCATGTGCACCCACGTGCACTGGTCGCGGATGTTGGCCATCTCGAAGAGGTACTCGTTCAGACCGGCCTGCCGGCAGGTGTCGCGGAACAGCGGCTCGTGCGTCCTCGGGCTGCACGAAGCCACGACGACGCGATTGAGCTCGTGCTGCGTGATGATCTCTCGCATTCTCTCTTGCGTGTCGGTCGAGCACGTATAAAGATTGTCTTCGGCATAGACGACGTTCGGCAGCGTCTTGGCGTACTCGACCACGGCGGGCACGTCGGCCGTCCCCCCGATGTTCCTGCCGCAGTGGCAGACAAAGACGCCGATGCGCGGCTCCTGGCCGTTGACGTCTTTCTCGGGCGGATATTCCCTGTGTGCGATGAGCGTGCCTCTTTTGTCCGTCAGAAGGGCCATGGCTTTGGCCGCACCGGCGGAAGCCTGCGTGACCGTTTCCGGGATGTCCTTGGGGCCGGAAAAAGGCCCGCAGACATAGACGCCGGGCTTTGACGTCTCGACGGGCGCCAGCCCCTGTGTCGCGGCGAAACCATGCTGGTCGAGGTCGATCCCGAACTTGCCGGCCAATTCGCGAACCTCGGCAGGGGGGCGAAGCCCCGTGGAAAGGACCACCATATCGAACTGGTCGGTGACGATCTGCCCATTTTCTTCCTGCTGGTACGTGATTTTCAGGTCTTTCGTGCCCGGGACCTCTTTGATCGAGGACGGCATACAACGAATGTATTTGACGCCGAGCTCTTTGGCTCGCTCGAAGTAGGCGTCGAAGCCTTTGCCGTAGGCCCGCATGTCGATGTAGAAGATCGTACAGTCCAGGTCGGGCTCGTGTTCCTTGGCGATGATGGCTTCCTTCGTGGCGTACATGCAGCAGACGCTGGAGCAGTAGTTTCTTTCGGTGTCCCTGGAGCCGACGCACTGAATCCAGGCGATTTTCTTCGGATGCTCGTGGTCGGACAGCCGGAGCACCTTGCCCAGGAACGGGCCGCTGGCCGAAAGAAGCCGCTCGAATTGCATGCTCGAAATGACGTTCGAAAACCGCGAATACCCGAGCTCCTTCTTGACGTCCGGATCGAAGTGCTCGTATCCCGGCGCCAGGACGACGGCGCCGACCTTCACCTTGTCGATTTGATCCTGCTGCGCGTAGTCGATGGCCTGGGCCTGGCAGAAGTTCTCGCACGATTTGCAGACGTCTTTGAGAAAGTGCATGCACGTATTGCGGTCGATCACCGCGACCTTCGGAATCGCCTGCGGGAAGGGAATATAAATCGAAGAGCGAGGAGACAGACCCATGTCGTAGTCGGACATGATGGGCCTGGGCTCGTGCGATGTAATTTTGGATAGATCCACCGCGTCCACCGGGCAGACCACTTTGCAGGCGCCGCAGGTGATGCAGATCGGGGAGTGCTTGTCGTAGGGGACGGATATTTTCCGGTCCGCTCCTCTGTTGACGAAGTTGATGGCGCCCACCCCCATTCGCTCCTCGCAGACCCTCGTGCAAAGCCCGCAGAGGATGCAGTCTTCGTTCTTTTTCGGGAAGCGCGATTCTTTGACTCCCATCTGCTCGGCCATGTCTTTTATCTGGGGCGAGTCGGGACAGCGCGCCAGCAGCAACTCTATCATGATCCGGCGGTTCTTCAACACCCTTTCGGTATCGGTGCGCACCACCAATCCCTCCTGGGCCGGATAGACGCAGGACGCTTGTATGATTGGACCGCGAGGTCCTTCGATTTCGACCAGGCAGAGCCGGCACGCCCCGTAAGGGCTTAGAGACTTGTGGTAGCACAGCGTTGGAATCCGGATGCCCAGAATCTCGGCCGCCTGCAGGAGGGTAGTGCCCTCTTCGACTTGAATCTTCTTGCTGTCGATTGTCAGAGTGATCATTTTCTGTCCGTCTCTCTCGTATCAAAACGATAAACTGAACCATTGCTCTTGTGCTCGAATAGAAAGTCGATCTCAGGGTGGCCTGCGACGAGCGTGCGCATGGTTTCGTAAATATCCCCCATCGGCTTGCAGTCCGGGTGACTGGGGTGAAAGGCGGCCCTGACGGTTGTGCCCCGGCCGGGGGTGGAATTGAGCTCGATCGTCCCCGCACATTCCCGCGTGGCTTGTGCAAGCAAAGACAGCCCCAGGCCGACTTTGCGCGTCGTTCTTGTTGTGAAAAAAGGATCGCGCGCTTTCCGCAGGGTCTGCTCGTCCATTCCTTTGCCGTCGTCGGCGATTTCGATGGCGAGGGAATCTTTGGCCGGATCTTCATCGATCCGGATTTCTATTCTCTTGGCCGAGCTGGAAATCGAATTTTCGGCAATATCCAAAATGTGTAGCGACAGGTCTTCCATTTAGTTGGCGACGATCTTCCTTCCCGATTCAGCGCACAGGGCTTTGTGAATTTCGTCCAACGACACGTCTTCAAGCATAAAACACGTGAGGCTTTTCCCGATATCATCGAGAAAGTGAGCGTCGGAGGAAGTGACTACCGGATAGCCGTACCCTTGTCCGGCTGGAAACGGCCGAGACACCTCCACCGCATCCAAGTTCAATTCCTTCGGGATGAAACCCAACTGCCCCGTCAAACTGAACCGCTCGCGATCCACGTGAGAGGCGATGGCCAATCCACGTCGCTCGTGAATCGCATCGGCGATTTGTTCCACGGTCAGCGTCGTAGCCCCGATCAGGAGCCTGCGGTTCGTTCCGACCACGCGATCCCATTCATCCGCCACGGTCTGGGGGCCAAACGATTCTTCGCAATTCTCGCCGGGCAGATTCTCGTACACGAGGTCCTGCATCCGCATCAGGTCGTTCTCGCTTTCAAAGAGTCCCAGAATATGCACCTCCTCGCGCGAGGTAATCTCCATCCCGGGGATAACCGAGAGTCCTTCCCGCAAGCCGGCCCTGATGACCGCAGCGGCATTCTCCGCCGAATTGTGATCGCATATTCCAATCATATCCAAGCCCATTCTTTTGGCCTGCTTGACTATGGCCGTCGGCTGCATCTGCTCGTCGGCACAGGGTGAGAGGCACGTATGCAGATGCAGGTCGGCTCGCACTCTTCTCATCGTTCCATTCCGGCGACTCCGAGGCTGTAGAGCCTGCCGACGAGCTCGAAGGCCGGCATCTTGCTGACCATGACCACGACGTTTTCCGCCTCTGCCTTCTCAAGGGTTTCCCGTTCCGGCTCTCTGCCGTTGACCAGGATAATTCCGGCCAGGTTCTTCATGCTCGCGATGGCCACGATATTCTGATGAACCTGCAGAGTGACCCAAAGGTCGCCCTCCCGGCCGTGGGCCAGAACGTCGCTGAGAAGATCGCTAACATACCCGCCGGCGACCTCCTGCTCCAGGTTCCCGCGCGCCGACCTAACACCCAGATTCAGCGTTTGAATCAATTCCGTCAGTTTCACGCTTGACTCCATTTTCAGTAGAGATATGTATCTTCAACGTCGTTCCTTTGCCCAGCACGGAGTGCAGGCCCATTGTGGTTGCGCACCTCTGGATGTTGTTAAGACCCATGCCGGCTCCAAAGCCGAGCTCTCGGACCCACTCGGGGGCGGTTGAATAGCCTGGCTGCATGGCCTTCTCGACATCGGGGATGCCCGGGCCCGCATCTTCGACTCTGACCATGATCTCGTGCGGCTCGACGCGAACGCGAATCTTGCCGCCTTCTGTGTAGATGATCACATTCATCTCGGCTTCATACGTGGCGATGGCCACCCGCCGGACGATCTGCGGATCCAGACCCAGCCGCCGCAGGGAAGACTTCAACCGGCTGGCGCCCTCGCCGGCGCGTTTGAAACTTTGACCCACGACGTCATATTGAAAGAAGAGGGATACTTTGTCGGCGAGAATGTCCTCGAAAAAGTGCTTTATCCGGTGGCGGTAAACCTCCTCCTCCTCGATATGGTCGATCTCCAGTTTCTTGAGCAGCCCCTCGACAATGGTGCCTTTGGTGATCAAGCCGACAAGGCGCTTGCTCTCATGGTCGAGTACGGGAAACCGGCCGAAGCCGAATTGCTCGAATTTATTGACTGCCTGGGTCAACGGCTCATCGGCGTACAGGGTCTGGACGTCCTTATTCATCTTCTCGCGGATGGGGCAATCGGGCTCGCGGTCCGCCAGCCACTTGATGAAATCTTCGATGCTGATAATGCCCATGAGCCTGTCGCCTTCGACAACCGGCGTCCCGGAGATGCGTTTCTCCCGCAGGATTTCCCTCAACTTGCTCATCGGCGTCTGGGCGGTCACTGTGACGAGGTTCGTCTTCATGACCTCGCCGACACTGATCTCGTAGATGAGTTCCTGAATCTTACCGATTTTGTTGTCCGGAACCATACGCAACGGTCTCACTTAGCTCTGAACTTCTGCAAAATCGAAGTTAGGCATATATTATCTCAGAAAATCGGTTTCACGATTTTCTGAAGATAATTGGGTACCGTATCATAACCTATTGTCACGTCAAACGTTACACATCGAGTTTTAGAAAGAAAAAATCGAAAGAGAAGATTTTTTCTTTCCAAAAGTATGCCTAATTTCAATTTTGCAGAACTCTTATTAGTACTTCTTTTCGTATTCGGAACAGCCCGGCAGCCCGTGTACCCAAAGCCGCCCGCACGACTCAAACATGGGCAGCGGCGTCGTCAGCAGCGGAATCTTCCTGGCTTCGGCAATTTCAATCGTCAGTTGGTCGGGCTTCTTGCCTCGCACAAAGCAAATGGCGGCCAGGTCGGCCATTTCCGCGGTGCGCACCACCTGCGGGTTCGTCAGGCCCGTCAGAAGCAGCGAATCCGACTTGACGAAGCTCAATACGTCGCTCATCAGGTCCGAGCCGCACGCCATCCTGATCTCCAGGTCCAGAAGATCGCCGCCGACGATGACTTCCGCCTCCAGGATCCTTCTAACTTCTTCCAGTATCATGCTACCAATACCGCTTCGAACTTGCATACGTCGGCACAAACTCCACACTTGATGCACTTGTCCTGGTCGATGGTGTGCACTTCTTTTGCCTGGCCGGCGATGGCCTCTTGCGGGCAATTCTTCGCGCACAACCGGCACCCTTTGCATTTCTCTTCGTCGATGGAGAACGTAATTAACGCCTTGCATACGCCCGCCGGACAGGTCTTGTCTTTGATGTGGCTCTGGTATTCTTCGCGGAAATACCGGATCGTGCTCAGAACCGGGTTCGGGGCCGTCCCGCCCAGCGCACAGAGCGACGCGTCTTTGACCGCTTCGGCCAGCTCTTCGAGCAGCTCGATGTCACCTTCGTCGCCGTTGCCCTCGCAGATGCGGGCGAGGATACCGTGCATCACGTCAATCCCTTCCCGGCACGCGGTGCACTTGCCGCACGATTCATCCTTGAGGAACTCGAGAAAGTACCGGGCCACGTCAACCATACAGGTGTCCTCGTCCATGACGATCAATCCGCCCGAGCCCATAATGGAGCCGACTTCCGCGAGTTTCTCGTAGTCGATAGGCAAATCGAGCAGCGATTCGGGGATGCAGCCGCCGGAGGGGCCGCCCGTCTGGACGGCCTTGAACTTCTTGTCGCCGATGATCCCGCCTCCGATATCGTACACGATCTCCCGCAGGGTAATACCCATCGGAACTTCGACCAGCCCCGTGTTCTTGACCTTTCCGACCACAGAGAAGACTTTCGTACCCTTGCTGGTTTCGGTGCCGATGCCGGCGAACCATTTTGCGCCTTTGTTAATGATCTCCGGCACGTTGGCCCAGGTTTCGACGTTATTGATGTTCGTTGGTGCTTGCCAGACGCCGGCTTCCACCGGGAAGGGGGGCCTGATTCTCGGCTCCGGGGCCCGGCCTTCCAGGGAGGCGATCAGCGAGGTCTCTTCGCCGCAGACAAAGGCCCCCGCGCCCTGCTGGATCGAGATAGCGAAATCAAAATCGGTGCCGAAAATATCGTTGCCCAACAAACCATAGTCGTTCGCCTGTTGGATCGCTTTGATCAGTCTCTCGCGAGCCAGGGGATATTCGTTCCGGATATAGACGTAACCATGCGAGGCCCCAATCGCCTTTGCCCCGATGATCATCCCTTCCAGGACGGAATGTGGATCGGACTCGATGATACTGCGATCCATGAACGCGCCGGGGTCGCCCTCATCGGCGTTACAGACCAGATACTTTGGAATGCGTTTGGCATTGGCCGCCAGCTCCCACTTTTTGCCGGTGGGGAATCCGGCCCCGCCTCGTCCTCTCAGGCCGGAACGCTTGATTTCTCCGGTGATCTGCGTCGGCGTCATCTCCGTCAGCGCCTTGACCAGCGCGGTGTAGCCTCCGCGAGCGATGTATTCATCGATCTGCTCGGGGTCGATCATGCCGCGGTTTCTCAGGGCGACGAGCCTCTGCTTGCCGAAGAAGCCGATGTCGCTCATTTTCGGCACGGGAGTCTTCTCCGCCGGCGGCGTGTACATGAGCTTCTGCACGGGCCTGCCCTTGAGAAAATGCTCTTCGACCAAGTGCGGGATGGCGTCTTCGGTGAGCAGTTGATAGAAGACTTCGTCGGGCTTGACCACCGCAACCGGTCCCTGGGCACAAAAGCCGTTGCAGCCGGTCATGACGACCGCCACCTCGTTCTGAAGGTCGTGTTTTTCAAGCTCTCGTTCCAGAGCGTCCTTTATCTTATACGTCCCGTTTGAAACGCAACCGGTCCCAGCACAGAGCATGACGTGTGTTCGATAGGGTTTCATTCAATCGTCTCCCTTTGGCTCATAGTCCTATGCGACGCGTTCGCTCCCGACGGCCAAAGCGTATTCCTCGACCACCTTGCCTGACAACACGTGGTCGGAAAAAATCCTTCCGGTTTTCTCCTCATCCAGGTCCACGTACTTGACGGGGGCTTGCCCTTTGATCTCGACGGTCATCATCGGCTCCCGGCTGCACAGCCCGGCGCAGCCCGATGTTGTTACGACGATGTCCTCCGCGCCTTTTTGTTCGACCAGGCCGAGCAGCGCGCTCATGATCTTTCTGGCCCCTGCGGCGATGCCGCACGTTCCCATGTGAACGGTAATCTTTGCCCGCGCGCCCCCGTCCCGCAAGTTCATCGTCCGGGCCATTTTCTCCCTGATTCGGCCCAGGTCTTCCGGTGTTATCTTGGCCATGGCTTGCCTCTTATAATCGGGAAACCGATTTTCTGAAATAATATATGCCTAACTTCAATTTTCAGAAGTCTTCCTTATCAGTCACGATATTTCTCAAGGATATCCGCTGCCTTGGCGGGGCTCAGTTTGCCGTACAGCTCTTCGCCCACCGTTACCACGGGGGACAGGCCGCAGCAGCCTATGCAACGAACGGCTTCTAATGTGAATCGCATGTCGCGCGTCGTCTGGCCGGTTTGTATGCCCAACTCCCGCTCGAACCGCTCGATGATTCGCGGCGCGCCTTTGACGTGGCAGGCCGTCCCCATGCACACGGTGATGATGTGCTCGCCGCGGGGTTTGAGACTGAAGGCCTTGTAGAACGTGGCAATCCGCAGAATGTGCTCGATCGGTATCTGCTTGACTTCGGCCACCCGCATCAACATCTGCTGCGGCAGCCAGTTGAATTCGTTGGTGATGCCCTGAAGGATGGGTACGAGGCTTTCTCTGCCGCCTTCATACCGGCCGATGATCTGATCGACCTTGTCGCGACTGTCCGCCTCAAGCTCGACCTTCGGCACCGCCGGCGGCTCGAGATAGACAATGTTCTTCACCAGACACTTCTGGACGCACTCCCCGCAGCCGGTGCATTTGGCGGGATCGACGAAGCGTGCCTTCTTCCTGATGCTGACGGTGAAGTTCCCCGCGGCCCCTTCGATCGACTCGACTTCGGAATAGGTCAGTTTCTCGATGTTCAGGTGCCTGCCGCAATCGACCATTCGAGGGGCGAGCGTGCACATCGCGCAGTCGTTGGTCGGGAACGTCTTGTCGAGCTGCGCCATCACGCCGCCGATGGAGGGGCCTTTTTCGACGAGATAGACCTTGTATCCGGCCTCGGCCAAATCCAACGAAGCCTGCATGCCTCCGACGCCGCCGCCGACGACCAGGACCGCACCGACCTTCTCAGTAGCTTGTTGAATCATTTGTTTTCCCTACACAGAAGTCAAAAATCAGAAGTCTGATGTCAGGGCGGCGCTCGTAGGGGCGGCCCCATGTGGCCGCCCTGTAGATGGGCAACCACACGGGGTTGCCCCTACGCTGTCACCCTGCGACAACAGTGCATCGGCGCTGACGAAGTGTTTTTGCAGACCCAGCTTCTCGGGCGGGATTCCAAACGCCAGCCCCATCAGTTGTGTGAAATAGAATACAGGCAGGCCGTAGTGAGCCCCGTATTCCCGTTCGACCTCGGCCTGTCGCGTGTCGAGATTCACGTGACACAGCGGACAGGCGACGGCAATCGCATTGGCCCCCACGGCCACCGCTTCTTCGAGGATATCGTGTGTCAGTTTGAGCACGACGTCGGTCCGCGTCATGGCCAGGGCGCCGCCGCAGCAGTCGGTTTTGTATGACCAGTCGAGCGTGGTGATTCCCAGCGCCCGAAGCACGTTGTCCATGGCCATCGGGTACTCGCACTCGTCGAACTGCATCACTTTCGAGGGCCTGGTCAGCAGACAGCCGTAGTAGCAGACAACTTGCAGACCGGGCAGTTGTCTTGTCACCGCCTCTGCGACGTTTGTGCCGCCGTTGAAGATTTCCAGAGGACTGACGACGTTTACCGATGCCGGCAGCGGCCCGCCGAGAACTTCGCGAATCTGCTCTGCTATTCGGTGATCCTCCGCCGCTTCATGCTGAGCGGTCTTGAGTCTGGAAAAACAGGCGGCACACGGAGCGACGACGTCGGCCGTTCCCATTTTTTCCGCAAGACGGAGATTCTCTAAAGGAAGGGCGAGTGACAGCAGTCTCGACGTGCAGTGTGCCGGAGAGGTGCCGCAGCATATCCAGCCTTTGATTTCATCGATCTGTATGCCAAGCTTTTCACAAACCGCCCTGAAGGATATGTCGTACTCCGAGCCGGTGGAATGCAGTGAACAGCCCGGATAGTAGGCGTACTTGGCAGTCATTACGTCCTGACCTCCCAAATGGATTTACGATTTACGATTTACGAATTGCGATTTGAGATCGGCAATCGACAATCGTGCAATCGCTCACTTCACTTCACTTCACTTCTCTTCTCGATACGTTTAACTCGCTGGAAAATCTTCAGCGTCGTCAGCGCACCGCCGAGGCTGGGGACCATCTTGAGCTTGCCTTTGCGGAACATCTTCATGCCCATTCCGGCGTCTTTGAAAAACTCGAACGTTCTGAGCTTGAGCCCGATAATCATACCCATTTCGTACATGCGCCCGCACTTTTTGATGTTGGCCAGCGCCGCTTTGTAGAAAGCCGCCACCTGCGGAATGGCGGGCTTGATGCCGCGGCGCAGGGCGGTGATCTTCACGGCATCCATCACCTTGGCGACATCCACCTCCTGCGGACAACGGGTCGTGCACGTCTCACACGATGCGCACAGCCACATGGTCTTGCTGGCCAGCACCAGATCGTCCATGCCCAGACGGATCGCGTGGATAAGCTGGGCCGGCGTGTAGTCCATGGCGTAGGAGATGGGACAGCCCGCCGTACACTTTCGGCATTGATAACAGAGATTCACATTCTGGCCGCTTTCGCGAAGGACCGCTTCAGCCAGTTGCGAATGTGATACTGTGGTCGGATTGGATTCCATCGTTTCTTCGTTTCCTTAGTTTGTCGGAGCAAGAGCATTCTACCTGAGTTATCCAAGCAAATACTCAGAAACTGTGGTCTTTCAGCTTGACGAAGCAGTCCCGGGCATAGGAACTGTCCTCGTAAGGGGGCAATATTCCCTACTATTATTGGGGCCATCTTCCCAATGAGAGTGGGGTCATTTCCCCGATCACAGTGCGGCTATTTTCCCATGAATGGGAAACAAAGCAAGTAAAAACTCTCCCATTGTTGAAAAAAGAACGGTGACAAATCATGCGGATCTTCAAACCGCGATTGGTCGTTCACTTAAGTGCTACCTTATTTGATCCGATTTGGCCGGTACTGGAATCTTGTCCCTGTGGTGGGCCGTTCTGTCTTGGCATTCCGGCAAGAATTTCTCTTGACAGAAGCGGTGTGATTTGGTAAACATAATGGATACGAGTGGCCGTCTGCGGGTTGTTAGGAGGCGGGTTCTTCCGAGTGTGCAGAGTCCCCCTGAGATGCCTCAAACCGGCTGCGACCGTCAAAGTCGTGTGGTTTGCAGATGTGATCCTTTTACAGAAGCACGGGTTTATGAAGGATGGAGGCGATTTCAAATCACTAAGCACGTCTTGGCCGGACACATCAGAAAGCGCTCTGGGCGCAAATACCGTTATCGGTCGTTTCCGAGATCATTTTTTTTTGAAGGAGGTTTGTTATGTGTAAGAAGTTGATTCATCTGGTCTGTCTTATTGTGGTCCTGGGTCTGGCCGGCAGCACTTCGGCGGCTCTGGTGGCCCACTGGAAGTTCGACAATGATTTGACAGACTCGGTCGGGACCCTGACCTGGACCACCAACGGCGGCGCAGGCTTCTCGACTGACGCCAAGGAGGGCAGCCATTCGCTGAGCGTTGATGGAGTGGATGACTACCTTTCCGTAACCCCGACCGGACCACTGCTTGATGCGTTCAGCACCAAGACGGTGGCCCTCTGGTTCAAGGTGAACACGACCAGCGGTACGCAGGTCCTGTACGACGAAGGCGGTACGACCAGGGGCCTGTGCATTCGGATCAACAACGGAACTCTTGAGACGGCGGTTCGAGAAGCCAGCACGCAGGCAACGGCTTCGACCAGCTTCACCATGACTACCTGGACCCATGCAGCAGCCACGTTCGACAATGGCACGCTGAAGTTGTATGTGCACGGGGCGGAACAAGCCTCAGCCTTAGCCGGCTTCACTATGCCTACGGCTCATAGCAATGCGGCTGGGATAGGTGCTCGTAACGGCCAGGACAGCTTTGGCGGGACTGCCACGGGCGATTACTTCGGCGGTCTTATAGATGATGTCCGGATATATGACAATGCCCTGTCGGCCGAGGAGATAGCAGAATTTGTCGGAGGCTATCCCAAGGCTTATAATCCCGTCCCCGCCGATGGCTCTATCCATGAAAACATGTGGGTCACCCTTGGCTGGACAGCGGGAACGTTTGCCGTCTCGCACGATGCGTATCTGGGCGAGAATTTCGACGACGTGAACAGCGGGACAGGCGATACGTTTCGTGGTAATTTGCCGACCTCGAATCTAATCGCCGGGTTCACCGGATTTCCCTATCCGGAGGGTCTTGTCCCGGGCACGACCTATTACTGGCGGATTGACGAGGTCAACGACACCGAGCCGAACAGCCCCTGGAAGGGCGACATCTGGAGCTTCACCGTTCCTCCCAGAACCGCCTACAGTCCTGCTCCGTCCGACGGTATAAAGTATGTAGATCCGAACGTGGCTCTTGGCTGGACGGCCGGTCTGAACGCAAAACTGCACTATGTTTATTTCGGCGGCAGTTTCGACGACGTGAACGATGCCACCACGGGTACTGCCCAGACGGGGACGACTTACAGCCTGGGCACTCTCGAATTAGAAAAGACCTATTACTGGCGCGTGGATGAATTTGACGGCGCCGCCACTCACAAAGGCGACGTCTGGAGCTTCGAGACGATACCTGTCGTTGCCGTTACCGACCCGAATCTGGTTGTTTTGTGGACGCTTAACGAAGGAATGGGCACGACGGCGGTGGACTGGTCCGGGCACGGCCACCATGGCACGATCACGGGTGCCGCCCAGTGGGTCGATGGATACATGGGTGCCGCGCTGAGCTTCGCAGATGACGTCTATGTGGAAACTGCCTACCCGGGCGTGACCGGCACAGCGGCCCGAACGTGCTGCGCCTGGATCAATATCCCGATCGCCGCCAACCGCACCATCATGTCCTGGGGCCAGAACATAGCCGGGCAGAAGTGGAGAGTGCGTGTCGATGCCACTGGCGGCCTGCGCGCCGAGAACAACGGCGGCAACATTTACGGTGTAACGAATGTTGCTGACGGCCGGTGGCATCACGTGGCGGTGGTCTTTGCCGACGATGGTTCGCCGGACATCGCCGACACGCTGCTCTATGTGGATGGCCAGCCTGAGATGACCGCCGCAGCCGCAGTGACGCCCAATCCGCTGGACACGATAGCCGGGCCGCTGCGAATCGGTGAGGACCCCTGGCACAACGCGCCGTGGCTCGACGTGATTGACGAAGCGCGCGTTTATGATAAGGCGCTGACACAGGAAGAGATCGCCCTGGTCATGCGGGTCGATCCGTTACTGGCCTGGGCGGCAAACCCGGCGGAAGAGTCCACGCCGGATATTGAGCATGTGACGCCTCTGACCTGGACGCGCGGAGACAAGGCGACCCAGCACGAGGTCTATTTCGGGCTGGACAGAGACGCCGTGGCCAATGCCGATGGCTCGGATACGACGGGGATTTATCGGGGCCGCCAGAGCACGACCAGCTATACGCCCGCCGAAGGTCTCGAATGGGGCGGCGGACCTTACTTCTGGCGCGTCGATGAGAACAACAATGACGGCACTATCACTAAGGGCCGCATCTGGAGCTTCACGGTGGGCGATTTCCTGGTTGTCGATGATATCGAATCGTACAACGACCTTCCCGAAGCTGAACCGGGAAGCAACCGGATCTATCTGAAGTGGATCGACGGCTTCGGCACCATGACCAACGGTGCTTTCGTGGGTAATCTGGATGTTCCGCTGACCGAGCGCAGCAACGCCCACAGCGGCGGGCAGGCGATGCCGTTGTCGTACGACAACAACTTCAAGTTCTCCGAGGCGACCCTGACGCTGACGGCGGGGCGCGACTGGACTCGGCAAGGCGTCACGGAACTGTCGCTGTGGTTCCGAGGCGTGGCGGCCAACGCCGGCGAGCGGATGTACGTGGCCCTCAACGGCACGGCGGCGGTCTATCATAATGACCCGAACGCCGCCCAGAAAACCACTTGGACGGAGTGGGCCATCCCCTTGCAGACGTTCGCGGGTCAGGGCGTGAATCTGGCGAATGTGACCAGTATCACCATCGGTTTCGGCACCCGCGGCAACACAACCTTGCCCGGCGGCACCGGCCAAATGTACTTCGACGACATCCGGCTGTATCGCCCGAGAACTACTCCATAGTAGTTCAGACTATTTCGGCTGAATTGTGATTTGTATCATTTCGGGGCTTGTACTGACTTGTTCGGTACAGGCCCCTTCATTTCCGTCTGAACTCAAGTGTTCTTGCGGCTGGTGAAGAAACTGCTGTAGCCGCCGGCGTCGGCGTCTTTGTCGGTGTCACCGGGTAATAGCGCCCGATGGTTCTCGATCACTTTCTTATAAGCGCCGGCGTGCTCTTCAATAGTATCGGACTCATAGTGCTTGAACCAGGGGACCTCGAAGACGCGGCGGACGATGCTCTCTGCGACCGGCAGCGTCTGGACGTATTGTCCGATCTTCGCAGACTCATCGAGGAAGGCGATCCGCGTGGGCCGGCCGTGCCCATACACGTCCTGTTTTGTAAAGAGCGGATGCAAGTGCAGCGGCTTGTTGCAGCCGGGACTGCAAATCGAGCCTTCAGCGCGAACGGCCTGGCAGAACCGGGACAGCGAGAGGCCTCCCAACTCCTCGTCGAGATACTTGAAATGAGGATAGTACCAGCCGCCCTTGGTGGTGTTGGCGCCTTTGGGTGGCCGCATCGGCCTGATCCCGGCGGTATCTTCGAGCAGGTCGCAGAAGTAGTTCATTGCCTTGTCAATCTCGGCCATCTGCTTCGGGTACAGTTCCAACTGCACCAGCCCGAAGGCTGAGCTGAGCTGGTGCATGCGGTGCTTGGCGCCGCCGCAGGGCAACCCCACGAAGGGCTGAAGCTCCTCCAGCGTGATTTCATCGTGGCGGATGTAGTGCCCGAACAGCAGCGCCCGCTCATAGACCGCACGGTCGTCGGTAAAGAGGATTCCACCTTCTCCTATGGCCAGGGCCTTGCCGGTCATCAGCGAGAAGGCAGCGGCTTCGCCGAAGGTGCCGACCTGACTGCCTTTGTACAGCGCCCCGTGAGCGTGTGAGGCGTCTTCGAGGACTTTCAGATTATGATCGCGGGCGATTCTCATAATCGCATCCATCTCGGCGGGCATGCTCGCGTAATGCACGACGACGATGGCTTTGGTTCGCGGCGTGATTCGATGCTCAATGTCGTTCGGGTCGATGCAAAGCGTCTCGGGATCGACGTCCGCGAAAACGGGCGTCGCGCCGAGCGTGTAAGCCTGCACGACCGAGGCCCAGTAGGTGATGCTGGGGCAGATGACTTCGTCGCCGAGGCTGATGCCCAGGCCGTACATGGCGCCCAAGATGGCGGCGGTGCCGTTATTGTAAGCAAGGCCGTATTTTCTACCAAGCATTTGGGCGTACTGTCTCTCGAACTCCTTGGTG
>DATKWR010000162.1:0-5932 GCA_035529475.1 Sedimentisphaerales bacterium
CCGGAACGCCCGGTCAGCAGAAACCTTTCCGTCGCCTTGTTGCGGTAACATCTGTGATGGCCCATCCCCGGGACGAAATAGTCCAGATCATTCCCCATCCGGGCCACAACTTTGCCTGTCCGAAGGTCGCGTCCCTCCACAAACCCGGGGTCACTTGTCCCCAAAACCTTCCCCGTCCATACAACGTCACCGAGCACGAAGACATCGAATGGGCAGTCGTAGTTCTCAAAGCATTCCGCCTGCCACAGTTTGCGGCCGTCCTTGATGTCGTAGGCGATAACTTCGGCGGGCATGGCTTTGTATCTGTGGGAATTATCCACTACCCAGGCACCGTCCGCAACGTCCGGGCCGGCCGGTTCACGGTTCGCGCGGTCCCCCACCAGCACAACGCCATCTGCAATCACCAGAGTGGGGGTCGACCATGTGACCCGTGAGGGGGGCATAAGGCGCTCGGTGCGCCATTTCTCCCTGCCCGTCGAGCGGTCCAGGCAGATCAGATACCTGGATGTGTGCAGACACACGCCGCCGTTCGTTACCGCTGTCACCGTAGGCAGCATCGCAGCAGCGTCCTCGTCCTTTTTCTGCCAAAGCACCTTACCTGTCTTCTCCGAGTACGCGATTAGCCTGCGCGAACCGAACTCGTTGATGGCGACCTGCGGGTACTCGTAGTAGGTCAATTTCGGCGCACGCTCCTCGAACCATTGGCTGCGCCGGCGATGACCTTCGGGCCCCATGTCGTCGGCCACCACGAAAACCATGTCGTCGTCGATCAGAATCTCGCGCGCGCCGTCGGAGGAGATTAGGGCTCGCACTTGCGCACCCGTGGCGGCGTCAAGCACAACAATGCCATCGCCCATAGACGGAGCTACATACAGCCGGTCTCCGTGGACCGTCAGCCGGCGGGCAATGTCCACCGGACCGCTGCGGAACCCCCGAACCTGACTCTCCCACAGTCCGATTGGACGTGTCCATAACAGGATGCCGTTGTAGGCGTCGCGGGCGACCAGCTTCCAGTCCGGGGCGGCATGCACATTGGCGATGGGCCCTTCGTCCACAATATAGAACACGCGTCCGTTGGCACTGACCATCCCACTGACGCTGGCCAGATGTTCGTGGCTGCGTGCGTACTCGGGGCCGCAAGCCCAGCGCAGACTCTTCGGCGGTCCCACTACCCGGTCCCGTGATACCGCGTTGTTGGTCGCGTCGTACAGGAAATGCGTCCACTCGTCTGTTTCTCCGGACCGTGGCTTAACCGTCTTCTTCCATTCATTACCCTGAGCCGTCAGATGCACACCGCCGGGCACAAGCACGCGCATCACCTCCTTGTCGGGGACCGTGCCTGGAATCTCGTCCACAATCACGTTCACTACTTCGTCAGCATAGGGCAGCCTGCCGGAGTCAAGCAGACGGACAGAGGCGCGACCATAGTTGCCCACGGCACGGACCTTCTCCCCCGCGCGGGCCACACCCGCTGCATCACGTGCAAGTCCCTGGACCACGCAGCGGCCATCCATGGACAAGGCCGCGGTCAACACCCCGTCGCCACAGCCGACGTGAACAATCAGACCGCCCATGACGCCTGCCTGCTCAGCAATCGATTTCGCACGGTCCATCGCCGGGTCAGCAAGACATGGAGCCGCAAACATGATCAGACCCAAAAAACTCACGGCCAGGGGAATGCTCAATTGGCGTCGTTGCATGGAGAACCTTCCTGCTAATAACAAATGAATGATCGGAATCCTAATTTCAACATACGAAATGAATATACTATCATGGATTTCGCAATTCAAGATGAAGAAAGAGCTATGGAACCGTCGTCGGGGGACCGAGCTGTCCGTCAAATCTGCTTCTGTACTGTCGCAAGCAACACGTGGGTTTGTTGTGAAAGCACCTACCTGTGTTGCGTATCTACCGGTGTTCGACATCCACCATCCGCAGCGTTCCCATCGGCACTGTTACATGAATTCGCCCATCTTTTAAGGGGAGTACCTGGCCGCTGAGAATATCGACGCATCGAACGCCGTTCATGTGCTGCAGGATTACATCCACTTCCCGGTCTGCGGGATCGAGATATCCGGGATCGATGAGTGTCACACGGACATGGGCAGGGTCGAGTCGGACCACAGACCAGTGGGCATCGCCGGATACCCGTACTGGCAGGCGAGCCGCTGATTCTCTCAGTAGTTTTTCCACAACCGGTCGCTGCACTTCTGCCGAGATGTGTTTGCCTCCGGCATCGTAATAATACTCGCCGTCGGTTGAGATCTTTGTGCGAAAACGTGTTCCCGCAATGTCCACATCGTCAGGTATGATCGGCACCAGGCCATACGGCGCGACCGGCAGAAAGTTGCACATCCGCCGGCTGATGCCTAATCCGAAGCGTGAAAAATCATGTGGCAGCAGGGGCGCTGCCGCCCAGTAGCAATCCAGCCGGTCAAACACCATCTGCGGGTGAGAATCCACCGGATACCGGTATTGGTGTCCGTTGACGCCGTGGCGGATGAATGCGTCGGACGGAGGACTCTTCATCCCGAGACAGACGTCCGGCACGGACAGCAGTTCGTCCTTGTCCGGAATGTGAATGATCCCTTTTTCCAGCATATCGTAAAACGGAACTAACTGCTCGTATAGTTCACCAGAGAAGGGTCCCTGGTGGATACTGTTGAAGAAAACGTCGGAGCCCAACGACGCCCGGGATACCAGATGCCGCAGATGATGGTTCAATACCTGCTGGCCGGCCCACTCCCACATCCTGTCAAAATTGGCGTTATCCGTCACGATGCGGCACGACCACTGGTTGAAAGATCCGGTTAACCACAGTCCGAGCCGCCCCGCCAGGCTGAGTTCCGCTGTCCGGCAGTTGGTTTCCTCCAGTGCCGGAATGAAAACGTCCTCGAAACCGGAATCGAGAAGCACGCGCCGCCAGTAAGGTACATAACTGGTCCCGTTCCAGAAAATATTCTTGTTCCGAAAGATGATTTTTTTGCCGTGCTGCCGGCACAGGTCCGCCACCGGAAGCAATATTTCCTCGACGATCGCTTGCATGTGGTCGTCCACCCCC
Source organism: Sedimentisphaerales bacterium (assembly GCA_035529475.1). Lineage (GTDB taxonomy): Bacteria > Planctomycetota > Phycisphaerae > Sedimentisphaerales > Anaerobacaceae. The sequence continues at coordinate 3,062 of DATKWR010000162.1, forward strand.
TCCATCTCGGCGAACTCCAATCCCCAGAGGTTTTCGGGGGCTGCTTCGATCATCCGTTCGAACGTGGACAGAGGCATATACGCGGCATGGCCGTGCCCGGACCAGACAACAAATCCCAGCCCGGCGGTATCCAACCGCTGTACGGTTTCGACGATTTCATCGGCGGTCAAATCATACCGCTGGCGCTGATCGATATCCCGGTTCCAGAGTTCATTCCTGTTCTCGTATTTCTGACTTAATGTGGTTCCCCGCATGAAGGTCAAATGCTGATACGATGCTCCCTCCGGCTGGCGTGACAGCACAGTGACCATCCGGGGCGCCGGCTGATAAGCGGGCGCTTTGAATTCCGCAATCTGCCGCGTGAGCGTCTGGATATTCCTCTCGATGGCCAACAGTTTCCCCACCGGTTTCACCTGCTCGTACGCCTCTGGCCAGTTTGGATCGTCCAACTGGAAAGCATAGATACCGTCGCCTCCGGCGACGGAACTGCCCATGTAATAGGTGCGCGTAACCGGATCGAAGGCGCCATCGGCAAAGGAATAGGGACCGGTCAGCACGTCGCGGCAGGACCCGTCAAGATTATAACGGATCAACACGTTGCCGAAATGTCCGATGACATACTCATCATTGGGCAGTTTCACGGGGTCGAGCAGATTCATGCGGTAACTGATATTGGGTATCCGTTTGTCAGCAGTTGTGTATAGTTGTGTGCCGGTATGATCATAGGCAAAGATACGGCCGTTCTCGCCCCAACTGTTGCTGAGCAGGATATCCTCCTTGCCGTCCCTGTTCAGATCAAGCACCGCCATGCTGAAGAACCGCTTACCGCTGTTGTGGGCATGGGTCCCAAGGTCGGTCTGCGTCCACTGGACGTCCAGATTGGCCGGATCGATCAATAGCAGCGAGAGGGTACCGCTCAGCCCCCGATTCGTTGTCGCCACGGCAACATAATCCCTGCCCTCGCCGCGAATGTCGCCGGCGCGTATATGGCGTATCGCATGCTGCGTCTGGAGCGACCGCAGGAGGCTCCCTGCGGGGGACAGGACATACAGCATCTGCTCCACTCCCCCGGCGAGGATCACACTGGACCCATTGTCCAGGCGCGCCGTGCACACCTGAAACAGCGGCGCTGTCTTATCGAAAGTCCAGAGGGTCTCGCCAGTGTCATCCACTGCGTAGAGTATGCCCGCAGCGGTGGCGACCATGGTTTCATCGCGGCCGTCACCATCAATATCTGAAACCGCCATGTCGAAGGGAAAGTGCCCACCGATACGCGACTTCCAGACCAGTTGTCCGTCCCGATCGTGGCACAGAACGGAGCCGTCCAGCGAAGCAGATATCACGACCCGTTTGTCTGTTCCAACGGTTGCGGGCTTGAGATGGTATATGGTGTGCCCGCCGGTCGAAAAACTGTGCACCCCGCAGCCACCGGACGAGGGGGCACATGCCCATACAAATACCGTACACACCACTGAAATTCGAAAGTCCATACGCTCCTCGTTGCATCTACAGAAAGCAAAGTACAGTCATTTATCCGGGATATCCCATTTGCACCTCCCTGAGACAGAGACTGATTGGAATCCTGTCAGGATCTTCATAAGCACTCTTTGCGTCCTTTCTTGTCTGCAAGCGCTTTCAAGATGGACTTGATATTCCGCTAAACAATTGCACCATAGACCACCTTAAAAGAGGGCCGCAACCTTTATGGTGGCTCTGATTTCCCCAAGTTTGATCAACGATCAGAACGCAACACGTTGAATGACTCTACACCTTTCCGGCATCAGGCACATGGAATCCGGGGCGATTGGCGTCCTTCAACAACTCGTTGGCTTCAATAGCGAACTGGCCCGTGTGACGTTCGGCTCGAGGGTCGAAGGTCAGCCATGGTCCCACGGTGTAGTTTGTTCCGTCTTCCGGAAGGCCGACCCCGTTGCTCATGATCTCGTGGAGTTTCATGAAATGCTCAAAAGCATCTCGGTTGTCACCGAAACGACCCGCCTTGGCATTGAACGGGACACTCTTGCCCAGACGATACGAGTTGTTCATAAGGTGGCCCAGAACGCATCCTCTGTGTGCATCCTGAACATTGCCGTTGGCCATCTTTGGATCGCCGGCCCGACAGGCGGCGATGAAGCTGCCCCAGTTCCCGCCTGGGGTGACATGACCACTTGGAATGTCAAATTTTTCTCCCTTGTCACTGCCCTTGGGGTAGTATTGTTTCCCAATGATCTTACCGCCATCCTCGAAATAGTACTCGTTTTCGACCTGGCGTTGATAGCCCTCATAGTTGACATTGCGAACGTTGAAGAAAACGTATTGTCCATTGGGGTATTCTGCAATACCGAACATGGTGTTAGGTGTCTCACCCTGATCGTTCCAAAGGAAGCGTCCACCGAGCGCCACGGCGCGGATGGGATGTGTCAACTCCCGATCCAGTGCCCAGTAGGCCATATCGAGCTGGTGGGTACCTTGATTGTTCATGTCGCCATTGCCGGTTTCCCAGAACCAGTGCCAGTTGTAATGGACGTAGTTGGCGTGGTATTGATCGATGACCGCGGGACCGCGCCAAAGATTCCAATCCAGATGAGGTGGGGGAGCGGAAGGGCTTTTGAAACCGATGCCACTCCGCGGTTTGCAGCAGTACCCGTACGATATCTTCATTTTGCCGAACTTGCCGGATCGTATGAGATCGTGCAGGCCGGCGTTGCCGGCATCGCTGCGTCTTTGCGTTCCGTGTTGAATGACCACGCCGTATTTCTTTTGAGCCTCCACGGCGACGCGTCCCTCCTGGACATCATGACTCAGCGGCTTTTCCACATAGACATGCTTACCGGCCTGGGCCGCCCAGATGGTCATAAGCGAATGCCAGTG
>DATKWR010000163.1:0-17559 GCA_035529475.1 Sedimentisphaerales bacterium
GGGCTGGCACAGGGACATACGGTGTTTGCTATCTGGCTTGGCAAGGACCTATCCGCGATAGTCAGACTTATCCTTGGCGGTGAACTGACTGAATACACAGAGATGATGGGAAGCGCCCGCACAATAGCCATTAACAGGATGGTCGCATCAGCGGCAGAAATGGGAGCGAATGCAATAATCAATGTCCGCTATATGACGACAAGTGTGGTGGGCAGTGCAGCCGAACTCTTGGTTTATGGAACGGCCGTAAAGCTCAGTGAATAGAAGTTGGGAAAATCGCCACCTGCGGCGGCTGGGCAATAAAATAAGAAGAAGTAGTGGTTAGTTATGATTGGAGAAGGAGCATACAACGAGGTTCAAAGGAGCTTGTATGAAGCAGGTATCGCTTATAGCCGTGGCTCTGTGTCTATTGAGCCGCACCTACGCTACACAACCTCAGGAAGCCAGGAAGCCGGTTGAAGTCTTTCTCCTTGCCGGTCAGTCAAACATGGAAGGCCAGGGCGTCGTTTCCATGGATCATCCCCGAGACTACAACAGCGGCAAGGGTAACCTTGTCAATACCATGAAAGACCCGAACAAGGCCCATCTCTATAAGCACCTCAAGAACGAAAAGGGCGAATGGGTGGTTCGTGATGATGTCAAGATAACGTTCAGGGACCGAAGCGGCGGACTGACCATCGGCTACACCGGTTATGGCGGCACAAGCCATATCGGCCCTGAGCTTCAGTTCGGTCATGTGGTGGGCGATTATTATGCCGAGCCGGTGCTGCTCATAAAGACGGCTTGGGGCGGCAAGAGTCTCTTTAAGGATTTCCGCCCCCCGAGTTCGGGAGGGACGGTGGGGCAGTTTTACAAGCTGATGCTGGAAGATATTCATAAGGCTCTCGACAATATGGAAGAGGATTTTCCTGATTTGGCCGGCCGAGGGTATAAAATCGCGGGCTTTGTCTGGATGCAGGGCTGGAACGATATGTGCACGCCCGAGGCGATACCGGAATATGATAAGAATCTGATTAACCTGGTAAATGACCTGCGCGAAGAATTCAAGTCGCCGCATCTGCCCGTTGTTATTGGTGAACTCGGCAATGGGGGGCCAGAGGCCAGCGGCAATATGGCGACTTTCAGAAAGGCTCAGCAGAGGGGTGCAGAACAGATCGATAACGCCGCCTTTGTCATCACGCACGACTTCTGGCGTGATCCTCAGAAGTCACCTAATGTAAACCATGTTCATCACTGGTGTGGTAATGCGGAGAGCTATTTTCTCATCGGTGATGCCCTGGGTAAGGGGATCATAAAGGTTATCGAGGGGAAGGATTCGAAGAGCAAGGATTAAATGTCGCCCCCGGCGGCTGGCAATTCACGAGCGGTTGCGAGGCAGCACTACCTGCAAGTGACTGAGGAACACTTCGGGCGGACGGCGGGGGTATCGGACGGAACCGCTGAGGCGGCGCAAAATCCGACGCAGCAAATGCACGCAGAGCCTTGCATGGCTTCGCACCCCGTTAGTGAATCTGCGAAATTCGACGTAAAACGAAACCCTGCAAGACGATGCGAAACACCAATGGGCCGGGTTGGATTCGAACCAACGTAGGCTTACGCCAACGGGTTTACAGCCCGTTCCCTTTAGCCACTCGGGCACCGACCCATCTCTATCGTTGCTCATCTTTCGTATTTTGGCGATATTAAAGCCTGCCGGCTGCCAATTGTCAAGCGGCAAAATTCCAATCGCCCAAATCCGGGCTTACAGCCATTACGAAATCCCCTTGAGCCTTGTCATGGAAGACTGAACCGCCGGCTTAGGACTCCAGGCCGGACAAATCAGGTTCCAGCTTCTTGTTCTGCCGGATCAATTCATCCATCGTGACAGTCGTGTGGGCGGTTGCGGCTTCTCTGCCGAGGATGGACACCAAGGTGGAGTTTACGCTGGCTTCAACCGTCGGATTGTCAAAAACGCCCCCGGTGATGCTCTGGTGGAAGATACGGATGTTTTCTTGCGCGCCCCAGCGATAGATGTCAGGCTTTTCCCCGCCCTTATATCCGCCTTTGTTGCTGCGAATCCAGCTCTTTTCGGAGTACCTGGCCTCCATGTAGCCGTCCTGGCCATAGACATCGCAGTATCCGATACGGCTGTTGAGATTCTTGAAATGTTCTCCCGTGTGATTGACAATCAACCGGTCGCCTTTGAATCGATAGGTGACCGAATAGATATCCTGCGTGCTGCCATGCGGTTCGGGACGTACCACTGCGCCACTTCCGCTGGCACTGACCGGGACCTCGCCTGCAATCCAAAGGGCGGCGTCGATGGCATGTATCCCCGAATTGACCAGCTTTCCTCCGCCGAGCTCGACGTCATTGGCCCAGACCAGGCCCCGCAGCCGGCCGGCGATGGTTTTTTCCAGGGGCGGATCCCGGTAGCCTTCGTCGTCATAGGACGACCGAATGAAGTGGATTTTACCCAACATGCCCTCGCGAAGGTGTTTGATGCACTCGATCAGATAAGGATTCACGCGCATCTGGAAGTCCACCCGGAAGACTTTTTTCTGCTGTGTTGCCCGGCGTCCGGCTTTTCTGATTTGCATAGCGCCCGGCACGTCCACCGCCACGGGTTTGGCGACATAGACGTGACAACCGGCCTCGACCGCCGCTGTGGCATGATCGGGAAAACAGTAGGGCGGGGTCTCCAGCGCCACCGCCTCAACGCCGGAGGCGATAAGCCGCTTATACCCAAGCAGCCCACGGAAGCATCGTTCCTTGGCGACGCCGAGCTGTTCACCCACCTGGCTCACGACGTCGCCGAAGTAGTCGCACGCCGCGTACATCTCAAAACCTCCGTGGTCTTTGAAGAAGTTCGCAATCATCCTGCCTCGTGTGCCCAGCCCGATACAACCGATCTTGATTCGCGAGTTGGCTTCGGTGCCGCGAACCTGGTTCGATTGCAGGATGGCGAACGAAGCCGTCGCCGCCGCCTTCTGCATCAAGTGCCTGCGTGTCAGAAAATTCTCATTCTGTTGACTCATATTACGCCTCATAGCTCTATTCCTTTTCGTCACCATTCGTAAATCCATACGTATGTGGTATAGGTCGTCGGCGGGGACTTCCAGGTCTGAAGCTTCTCGTTGTGGATTTGGTTTTCGATTTGTTCCCCGCAGCGGAGGGTCAGCCGCAGACCCTTGGAGAAAAAAATCGGATCTTCCTCATGGAAGCGGTATGCGGAGAAGCTGTGATCTTCTTTGTCCAGGTGGGTCAGGCCGGCCACTTCGTTATGATACATACCGCGATTGAAGAAGTAGGTGCCCAGGAAGTAATCCTCCAGGCCCGAGGAGACCATCAGCGGCTCCTTGTCGCCGTCAATATAAGCCCGGACGCAACTCTCCAGAAACGTAAGCTGCTGGGCCCGGGCGGCGATCGTGACCAGGTAGAGCATGCCTGGCTTGCGGGTGTTGCACATATCGAATTCATCGAGGGTCTGTGCGGTATGGTCTTCGAGCGTGTAGAGCCTAAGGCGGGCGTTGTCGGGCAGGCGCACGCCGTTGAACTCGACGTGCATGTTTTCCACGCCGCGGATGATGTACCAGAACCGCCGGTTCTTATCATCGCCCTCGTGCAACTGGGCGGTGACGCGAATGGACCTGCCGAAGGGGATCCGGTAGGTGTTGTAAATGCCGGAGGGCTGGCCGGTTTTGCCGATGCGCTTTGTGCCCCAGGGGCCGAAATCATCCTTGTAACCGATGCCGTGACCGAGGAACATCTCAAAATCGATCGACGCTGTCTTCTCACCGTCCACGTAAATGCGGATGTGCATCCGCTCCCAGTTCTCCCAGTTACCGCCGAACCACATGTGCGTTAGGCAACCCTTGCCCTGGTGGGTGAACAGCGCAGCCTCGGTCTTGGAGCCTTCGGTGAAAGGGTACACGGCCTTGCCCATAGTGCCGAATGTTTTCATTTGTTCGGCGGAGCCGCCGCCAGTCGCCTGCCCGGCAGAAAAGAGCAATGCTGTAACCAGCAGAATGAGCTTGCAGCGCGCCATCGGAAATCCTGCCTGCAGACGCTTATTGCTGTTGTACACCATCAAACACCTGCCTTTGTTCTTGTTGTCCTGGGGACTCCTGACGGACAACAACTCGAGCAACTCTTTGAAGTCTTTGCGAATCTCCATAATATTCGCGTTTGAGGGCATCGACCGCCGCGAGACGCTACTCCGGCGGGCGGCTCAGCCAATACTCAAGGTTCTGCTTGTTCTCTGAGTAGTTGTCCAAATTCTGTTTCTTTACCGTCTTGCGAATCATGGCTTCTGCTTTTCTAATTGATCCGCATCAAGCCGGTCCTTGTCCCGGCCCGTAGCGCGTTTGTTTTTGATGAGATCGCCAAGAGACAGTATCGGGATTGACATACCTTCCATTTCGACGATTCGGCGCTGCTGATGAGCGTCATCGAAGCTGATGCCGCTTATTGCGGTGATGATATCGATCCGCCGGGGTGCGACGCCGATCTGGAAGACGACGTCGGGCGCGGCAAACGTGGCCTCATCAATCTCGTGGACTGGGGCACCGAATGCCTCCATTGAGCGATAGACCCGGGAAGAGTTCTCCGCCGACGGCTCAACCCAGATATCGATGTCGCCCGTCGCGCGCGGATATCCATGCACCCCCATCGCATAAGCGCCGACCAAGAGAAACTTAACGTTATTGCCTAACAAGACTTGCAACATGTCTTTGTAGTCGCTGTTGAGCACAGTCCTGCCCTCGCAAAGACCACAGTTCGGCGGTCAGCTCCCAGATCATGTCCAGGCGCTCCGCTGGCGACGCATCCACGAAGTCATCGTCGTCGTCGCTTAGTTTCTTCAGTTTGGTCCGGTCTTTCTGAAGTCTGATCATCCTTTTATTATACCACAGACGTGCGGATTGTGCTAATCAAACCACTCGTCATTTGGGTCGAAGGGGGGGATGGAGACATTGACGATTCGCATCTTGCCGACGGCTCGGTGGCGGCAGCCGGGCTTGATGAAAATGGCGGTCAAAGGCTCGACGGGGACGCGCTGGCCGTCCAGCTCCATTTCGCCCGCCCCTTCCAGGACGAGATAAATCTCGGTCAGCTTCTTGTGATAATGCACCCGCGAATCCTGCTGGATATCGACGATGTGCATCGTGGCGGTGGAATTATCCGGGCCGGCAAAGGCCCTTTTGGAAAAGCCGCACGGGCATCTTACCGCGTCAACGTCGTCAAATCGTGCAATCATGTAGTTTGCCATGTTCCACCCTTTAGAAAAGGCTCCTGATCCCTTCTCTGCAAAACGAAAGATTCTTGAACCCCTAATCGGCTTCATGTATATTCTGTCGGAATCGTGTGATTTAATCAAGAACCGACTGAGGATGGACAAAATGAATGATTTATTCGACATTAAAGACAAGGTAGTCGTCATCACCGGCGGCGGCGGCGTCCTTTGCGGGACGATGGCTGCGGCTCTGGCCGAGGCGGGGGCAAGGGTGGCCGTTCTGGATCTGATTGAAGCGGCTGCTGCCAAAGTGGTTGACAAAATAAAGGCTGGCAAGGGCAAAGCCATTGCGGTCAAGTGCGACGTGTTGGACAAGAAGAGCGTCGAGGCTGCCAAAGAGAAGGTCATCTCGAAGTTCGGCCAAATCGACATTTTGGTTAACGGGGCCGGCGGAAACAAGAAAGAAGCGACGACCTCGCCCGAGCTGTCCTTTTTCGATTTGCCCAGCGAGGCGGTCCGGTTTGTATTCGATCTCAATTTCCTCGGGACGCTGCTGCCGACGCAGGTGTTCGGCAAGCAGATGGCCGAAAACGGCGCCGGCGTCATATTGAATATCTCCAGCATGAACGCTTTCCGGCCGCTGACCAAGATTCCCGCGTACTCGGCGGCCAAGGCGGCCGTCAGCAATTTCACGCAGTGGCTGGCGGTGCACGTTTGCCAGAACTATTCCAAGGAAATCCGCGTCAACGCGATCGCGCCGGGATTCTTCCTGACCGAACAGAACCGTTTCCTCTTGACCGAGGAAAAAACAGGGGAGCTGACGGCCCGCGGCAAGACGATTATCGACCACACGCCGATGAGCCGGTTCGGCGAGCCGGCCGAGCTGGTCGGGACCATGATGTGGCTGCTGAGCGACGCGGCCAAATTCGTCACCGGCGTCGTCGTCCCGGTGGATGGCGGCTTCTCCGCCTTCAGCGGAGTCTAATTTAGAAAGGGCATTGTGCATGGCCAGCAAAGGCACTTCCAGAAGGGACTTGCTCAAGTCTGCGGGCCTGGCTTCATTGGGGGTGGGTCTGCTGCACACGGCAGCGAAAGCCCTCCCGAAGCTTGAGCGAATCGTGGGCGGCAAAACCCGAAACGTCGTCTTCATTCTCAGCGACGATCATCGTTATGACTTCATGGGTTTCCTGGGCAAGCCAGCGTTCCTCGAAACACCCAACATGGACCGCATGGCCCGCGAGGGAGCGTATATTCGTCATGCCTTCGTCACGACGTCGCTGTGTTCGCCGAGCCGTGCCTCTATCCTGACCGGCCAGTTCTCCCACCGGCATGGGGTCGTGGACAATCAGACCGCCATTCGCGAGGACGTCGTATTCTTCCCGCAATACCTTCAGGAAATCGGCTACGAAACGGCCTTCATGGGAAAGTGGCACATGGGCCACGAAGACGATGCGCCCCGGCCCGGCTTCGATAAGTGGATCAGCTTTCGCGGCCAGGGCGTTTACAACGACCCCACGCTCAACATCGATGGCCGGCAGGTCAAAGCCGAGGGGCAGATATCCGACCTGCTGACCGATTACGCCGTCGAGTGGCTCGAAAAACCCCGCAGCAAGCCATTCTTCCTCTACCTTTCGCACAAAGCGGTCCACGCCATGTTCGAGCCGGCCAAGCGCCATCTCGGCAGGTACGAGAACGCCAAAGTCGAATTCCCGAAGAGCATGGCCGATACGCCCGAGAATTACGCCGGCAAGCCCGCCTGGGTCAAAGAGCAGCGTAATAGCTGGCACGGCGTGGACTACATGTACCACGGAGACATGGACTTCGAGACGTTCTGCAAGCGGTATTGCGAGACACTGCTGGGTGTGGACGAAAGTATCGGTCGCGTCCTCAAGTGCCTTCAAGACAAGGGCCTGGCCGAGTCCACGCTCGTGATCTACATGGGCGACAACGGTTTCTGCTTCGGCGAGCATGGTCTGATCGACAAGCGCCACATGTACGAGCCGTCGATGCGCGTTCCCATGTTGGCCTTCTGTCCCGATCTGATCAAAAGGCCCGGCACGGTCGTTGAGCAGCTTGTCCAGAATATCGACATCGCGCCGACGGTTCTGGAGGCTGCCGGCGCCCGGACACCCGAAAACATGGACGGTCGCTCCATCTTGCCGTTGCTGGCGGGCAAGAGCGTTTCCTGGCGCGATGCCGTCTTCTATGAGTACTACTGGGAAGCCAACTTCCCCCATACGCCCACGACCTTTGGCGTTCGGACGGACCGCTACAAGTTCATCCACTATTACGGCGTCTGGGACACCGACGAGCTCTACGATATCAAGAACGACCCCGATGAGATGCACAACCTGATCGACAAGCCCGAACACGCCAAACTCGTCGAGCAGTTGAGGACGCGAATGTACGACTGGCTCGAACAAACCAATGGCATGATGATTCCTTTGCGGCGAGAGAGAGGCGCCAAAAGCGATAAACGGGGCCCGAAAAAAGTCAAAGAATGGCGGTACTACGGCGGCAAGGAATGACTGCAATCGATCCGGCAAGACCGCTCAAGGATTTCGAGCCGAAGCATGGATTCTTCGTCGGTATCGATTCGGACGGCTGCGTCTTCGATACGATGGGGATCAAGCAGCGGGAGTGTTTCTGCCCGTGGATGATTGCCTATTTCGGCTTGCAGCCGGTCGCTCAGGCGGCCCGCGAATGTAAGGAGTTCGCGGATTTGTTCTCCAAGACGCGAGGCGCCAACCGGCACAAGACAACCAAGCGCATCATCGCCGAGCTTCTGCCCAGTCACCCGATGACTAAGGCCAGAGGTTTTAAGGTTCCGCAGTACCCGCATTATTTCGCCTGGGTCGATGACCCCGGCAGCGTGCTGAGCAACGACGGGCTGAAAAAAGCGATTGAGCAAGCCACAGACCCGGACGCCAAACGCGAGCTGGAGCTTGCCCTGGCCTGGAGCGAGCGCGTCAACTGGGCCATCGAAGAGATTGTCAAGCGAATGCCGCCCTTTGCCTTCGTTGAAGAGAGTCTGGAGAGAATTAAGCCTTTGGCGGATGTTATCGTCGTCTCGGGCACACCTAATGAAGCGCTAAAGCGTGAGTGGGAAGAACACGATATCGCCAAATACGCGGCGATCATCGCGGGCCAGGAGATGGGGACAAAAGCTCAGCATCTCGCCTACACCACAAAGGGCAAGTACGAGAAGAATCACGTCCTGATGATCGGCGATGCGCCGGGGGACATGAAGGCGGCTCGGGCCAACAACGCGCTGTTCTACCCCATCAATCCCGGCGACGAAATCGAATCGTGGAAGCGTTTCCATGATGAAGCGTTCGATACATTTGTCAACGGTCGATATGCCGGCCGGTACGAAGAAAGGCTCATCGCCGAGTTCGATTCGTATCTGCCGGAGCTGCCGCCCTGGCAGAAACAGGAATTCGTATCCAAGAAAATACACCATACGCAATACGCACGATGAATAAAATGGTAATTGAGCGACATAATAAGGAAGCCTGTGTTGAGATTAGGCAGGCACGTGAAGCGGTTGGCGAGTTTTTCGCCCGGAACGACTATGCCGGCAAACGCATTCTGATGATCATCCCCGACAACACGCGTTCCGGCCCAATCGGCGAGGTCTTCAAGATCATCTACGAGTTCCTGGGGCCGAAGGCGAAAGCCGTCGATTGCCTCGTTGCGCTGGGGACCCATCAGCCCATGAGCGAAGAGCAGATTTGCGCCAGGCTCAGCATGAGACCCGGCGAACGCAAGGGCAAATACGCATCGGTGAAATTCTTCAATCACGAGTGGGACAAGCCGGAGACGTTCACCTCCATCGGAAGGATTTCCGCCGACGAGGTCGAGCAGATTAGCGAGGGCCTCTTTCGTGAAGAAGTGGACGTAGCCATCAATAAGCTGATTCTTCAATACGATGAGTTCTTTATTTTAGGCCCCGTGTTTCCGCATGAGGTTGTGGGCTTCTCCGGCGGTCACAAGTACATCTTTCCCGGCATCGCCGGCGACGAAATCATTCACTTCTTCCACTGGCTGGGCGCCGTCATCACGAACCCCTTGGTCAACGGCAACAAGTGGACGCCCACGCGGAGGGTGGTCGAAGAAGCCGCTTCGTTCATCAAGACTCCGCACAACCTGTTCGCCATTGTCGCGCTAAACAACGAGCTCAAAGGGATTTTCATCGGAGACACGCTCGAAGCGTGGGAACAGGCGGCCGACTTGTCCGAGCAGGTCCACATCACCTACAAAGACAAGCCCTATCATACGATTCTCGGCATCGCGCCGGAAATGTACGACGACATCTGGACCGCCGGCAAGGTGATGTACAAGCTCGAGCCGATACTCGCCGACGGCGGCACGCTTATCATCTACGCGCCGCACATCACCGAGATTTCCTACACGCATGGCAAGTGGCTCGACAAGATCGGCTATCACACCCGCGACTATTTCCTGAAGCGCATGGAGCAGTTCGCCGGCGTGCCGCGCGGGATTATCGCCCACTCGACGCACGTCAAGGGCATCGGCACGTATATCGATGGCGTGGAGAAGCCCCGCGCCAACGTCGTGCTCGCCACCGGCATCAGCAGGCAGCGCTGCAAGAAAGTAAACCTTGACTACATGAATCCGCGCGATATAAATATAACCGAGTACGAAGATAGAGAGGACGAAGGAATCCTTCTCGTCCACCACGCAGGCGAAGTCCTGCATCGATTGTCCGGCGGATATATTCCGACTATTCCGCAGGAATAAGCTAACTGGGCAAGAAAAGTGACTTATCAAGGAATAGACATTTCAGAAAACAAACTTGCCGAGCTCTGTCGAAAATGGAAAGTCACAGAGCTGTCGTTCTTCGGCTCGATTTTGCGGGACGATTTCGGCCCGAATAGTGACATTGACGTCCTTGTGGTTTTTCAGCCTGATGCCCCTTGGAGCCTGTGGGACCTGATGGAGATGAAAGAGCAGCTTGAGACCCTTTTCGGTCGCCCCGTGGACCTGGTCGAGAAAGAGGCGCTGCGGAATCCCTGGCGCAAACGCCAGATTCTCAGCACCTATGAGGTGGTCTATGCAGCCTGACCGGCAAGACATGGCTCGCCTCTGGGATATGCTCGACGCGCCTAGCATTATTACCTTGGCAATGAAATCAAACAGTCATTTTGGGGATAAAGACATCAGACACCGAGCGGATTGCGAAGCTGTCAGTCATGCCTGCAATAAAGTCTAGGACAATCAACTCATCTGGATCATCAGGTTTGTAAACGTCTTTCATGTCGCTGTTAACAAATTGTTGCAGAACCCGGTAAACCAACGGTACTGAATTGCTCCTGCCGCTGTCGGGATATGTGGAAGACTGAAACCTGTTGGTACGCCTCAGTTCGGCGAGCAAGTCATCAAATAGATACTCAATCGTTTTTCCAGCTTGTTCTTTGTAACCTTCGGCCTCAGGACTATGATAGATGAATTCACCATTGAACTCTATCAATTCATGAAGCAACTCACCAAATTTGGCTGAAATGGCTATGCAACCTTTGTTCCTACTATTGACGACCATATCTTCGACGAAAGTCCCAATGATTTTGCCGTTGGTTGTGCCAAGTTCCTTGCGAAACCGTGGCGGTATGTTATCTTCTTTGAGAATACCAACCTCGATGGCATCCTCTATGTCCTTACCCACATATGCGATCTTGTCGATGAGTCGAACAACACATCCCTCTAAAGTGGCAGGATTACCTGCTTCCTCACGTGTCTTGATTTGGTCGAGGTCTTTCTCTTTGGAGGCGGGATCGAGCCTGCAGGTCGCGAAATCTTCGCCACAGTGTGAAATTATGCCATCTCTCACCTCCCATGTGAGGTTGAGACCGGGCCTTTCCCTGTCCCTTTTCGCAATCCAATCAACGACCCTGAGACCATAGACTTCATGAGAGAACTTAGGCGTGACTTGTTTAAGTGCGTTGTGTTTTTCAAATATCCTGGACAGAAATTCTTCACCTTGGTGCCCAAAGGGTGGGTGTCCAATGTCGTGAGCCAAGCCTATTGCTTCTGCCAAGTCTTCGTTCAGCCCGAGACAACGCGCGACGGTTCGAGCTGCTGAAGCCACAAATCTGACATGATCCATCCGTGTGGTGATATGATCATTTTGTGGAAAGTAGAAGACTTGGGCTTTATGTCTCAGGCGTCGAAACGACTGTGAGTAGATGATTCGGTGGACGTCACGTTGGAAATCAGTACGAAAGTCGTCGGGAGGCTGTGCACGCCGCCTTCCTTTCGTGGTTATTGTGGCGAACTCATTTGGGAACAATTCCCTCTCGCACCTTCTGTAATCTGACATGTCCTCTCCCCGAAAAGACCTATAACCAAATCCGTGATATCCGAAACCGGTCTTCGTCCTGCCAGGAACTCGCTAATCTGCCTTCCATTCTTCGCGGTTCTGTCAAAATGAGGCTCACGTGAAAGAAGCACATCTTCGGTGGCCTTGGAGAATTTGTCATCCAGAGCACGCAGAATACCTTCATGAGTCGTCACGAACGAAAAATCTGAAAGGCCGAGCACCATGGGATTACAATTTCCTTCGATAAGAGACCTGCTGTCGGTTCTGAAAATGACAAGGACTTTGTTGCATGCCCAAGCGATCCCAGCTTCAACCATCGCGCCCTCATCTGGAACACGGCCATTCATGTTCAAGACCAAGCCGTCACAATCGGCTATCTGAAAAACGTCAAGGGAGAATATCGCCTGGTTCAGGATATCTCTTGCCTGTTGGGGCGTCACACTCCTTTGCAGTAGCATCGGGAAAAGAAGGGCGAACTCGAGGCCATCTCTGTGGGGCAAGAAAACCGAGTAACCTGCCGCTTCCAGAACGGACGCAATCTCCTGCATCTCTTCTCGTTCTTTGGGATTGAAGAGAGGACCTGCACAATATATTTTGTACGGTTTGTCGCCCATGACCAGCCTTCTATGAACACAAGGGTAAACTAAAACTGACGCTCATTCCACAAAAACATACACTATGATAGAACTGTGCGCCAAGTCAAATGTTCTATATGTCAGGTTTTTTGCTCAGCCGTCCCAGAAACGATGGTTCAACAAAACTACGTACACTAATCGGGGTAGCACAAAAACGACAGGAATTGACGCTCTGCTCATATTTGCACGTCGTTGTGGCAAAAACACACGTAAACGGTTCAATGTAGTCAATCGACCTGTGAATTTAGTTGCAGTAGGGCCCAAAATCCTGATAATTGTAACAAAGACGCGGTTAAATGAAAAACCAAAATATCGAACAATAGGAACGAAGAACTCAACCGACGAAAGGAGCTTTGGGAAATGGCGAAAGCTGATATTGGCCTGATTGGTTTGGCGGTGATGGGTGAGAATCTCATCCTCAACATGGAAAGCAAGGGTTTTACGGTAGCCTGCTTTAATCGAACGGTATCGAAGGTGGACGACTTTATCAACGGCCGCGCGCAAGGCAAGAACGTCGTCGGCTGTCATTCCATCGAAGAATTTGTCGAGAATCTTGAGAAACCGCGCAAGATTATGCTGATGGTCAAGGCGGGCTCGGCGGTGGACGCCTTCATCGACATGCTCCTGCCCCACCTCGAAGACGGCGATATCATCATCGACGGCGGCAACTCGCATTTCCCCGACACGATACGGCGCACCGCATACGTCGAGAGCAAGGGCAAGCTCTACATCGGCACCGGCGTCTCCGGCGGCGAAGAAGGGGCGCTGCGGGGGCCCTCTATCATGCCCGGCGGCTCGCCTCCAGCCTGGCAGCACGTCAAGCCTATCTTCCAGAAGATCGCCGCCAAGACCGACGATGGCGAACCCTGCTGCGACTGGGTCGGCGAAAACGGGGCCGGACATTTCGTCAAAATGGTCCATAACGGCATCGAATACGGCGACATGCAACTGATCTGCGAGACCTACCAGATGATGAGAGAAGGCCTCGGCATGACGAACCGGCAGATGCACGATTGTTTCACTCAATGGAACAAAGGCGAGCTTGATTCGTACCTCATCGAAATCACCCGGGACATTCTGGGCTATAAGGACGAGGACGGCAACGAAGTCATCGACCTGATCCTCGACACGGCCGGCCAGAAGGGAACCGGTAAGTGGACCGCCATCGAGGCCCTGAACCAGGGTCAGCCTCTAACGCTCATCGGCGAGGCCGTCTTTGCGCGTTGCCTCTCAGCCCTCAAGGACGAACGGATCAAAGCGGCCAAAGCTCTCAAAGGCCCCAAGGCGGCCTTCCGGGGCGATAAAGACAAATTCCTCGATGATTTGCGCCAGGCCCTTTACGCCTCGAAAATCATCAGCTACGCGCAGGGCTATCAGCTTATGCGCGCCGCCGCCATCGAACACAACTGGAACCTGAACTACGGCGGCATCGCCCTGATGTGGCGCGGCGGCTGCATCATTCGTTCGGCCTTCCTGGGCAAAATAAAGGAGGCCTTTGTCAAGAAGCCCAAGCTGGAGAATCTGCTGCTTGACCCGTTCTTCAAGAAGGCCGTCAGGCAGGCCCAAAGATCGTGGCGCCGCGTCGTGACTACAGCGGTCAAATTAGGCATTCCCATTCCGACGATCAGCGCGGCTCTGGCCTTCTACGACGGTTATCGTCACGAACGCCTCCCGGCCAACCTGTTGCAGGCCCAGCGTGACTACTTCGGCGCCCATACCTACGAGCGCGTGGATAAGCCGCGGGGCGAGTTCTTCCATACGAACTGGACGGGCCGGGGTGGAACCACCGCTGCTTCGACGTACGTCGTCTGACGCGGGAGTCGTGAGTGATGCGTGAGAGTCTGCGGATGCAATCCGTGCAATCGCCGATCATCCCGGTGGTCGGCGAGCTGATTCGCGCCAATCCTGGCACGATTTCACTCGGGCAGGGTGTCGCCTATTATGGCCCGCCACCCCAGGCCGTCGAAGCCATCCAGCGATTTCTGGCGGACCCGGAGAACCACAAATACAAGCTCGTCCAGGGTATCCCGGAATTGCTGGAGGCCATCGAGCGCAAGGGCCGGCAAGAGAACGGCATCTCGTTGGAGGGCAGCCGGATCGTCGTGACAGCGGGCGCGAACATGGGTTTTATGAACGCGGTCCTTGCGATCGCGGACCCAGGCGACGAGATCATTCTCCAACTGCCGTATTACTTCAACCACGAGATGGCGGTGGCCATCGCCGACTGCAAAGCGGTGTGCGTGCCGACCGATAAGGATTATCAGTTGCAGCCGGAGGCCATCGCCGCCGCGATCACCAGGCGAACGCGGGCGGTTGTCACCATCTCGCCGAACAATCCGACCGGCGCGGTCTATCGCGAATCGGACTTACGGCGGGTCAACGAAATCTGCCGGCGCAGCGGCGTCTATCACATCAGCGATGAAGCCTACGAGTACTTCACCTACGATGGCGCCATGCACTTCTCACCCGCCTCGATCGCCGGCAGCGCCGGGCACACGATCTCGTTGTTCTCGCTCTCAAAAGCTTACGGCTTCGCAAGCTGGCGCATCGGCTGGATGGTCATACCCGAGCATCTCTACATGCCGATAAAGAAGATTCAGGACACCATCCTGATCTGCCCGCCGGTCATCTCGCAGTGGGCGGCGGTCGGCGCCATGGAGGCCGGCCGGCCGTACTGCCTGGATAAGCTCAAGATGACCACCGAAATCCGCCGGATATTTCTCGATGAGCTGGCCGGCATCGCCGATCTGGTCACGGTGCCCCCCGCCGACGGCGCGTTCTACCTGCTGATGCGCGTCCACAAAAACTCCGACCCGATGGAGCTCGTCGCGCAGCTCATCGAACGGCACAAAGTCGCCGTAATCCCCGGCACGACATTCGGTATGGAAGATAAATGCTATCTAAGGGTGGCTTACGGCGCCCTTCAAAAAGACACCGCCGCCGAAGGCATCGGCCGCCTCGTGAGAGGATTGAAGCAGATTCTGGCCATCTGACGCTGTCCGTGTAGGCTGGTATCAAGACCTTTTTTTGGGCTCTACTGGCGGCCTATTGAGTCCACGAACTCTTCGATCCTGAAAGCGTCCTCTGTCGGTTCTATACTGACGATTTGGGACGGCGACAGGTGCAGGAAATTGCTGCCTTTGGCGGCCTCAAAGTCCCAGAAGTAATAGCAATCCTTGTCATCTCCGGCCCCCACACCTTCGCTATAATGCAGCGGGGCGCACGGCCTGACTATGTTCTGGCGATGTTTCCTGCTGTAGAAGGTCAGTTTGACCTTCACCTGTTGCTCCATTCCCCGAGCAAAAATGTTGTGATTCTCGTGCATAGGAGTCGCCCCTTTCTGAAATGGACAGCCGAGGGCGTAGAAAGTCCACTTTTCTAGCGCCCCCGGCGCCTTCCGCACCTGCGATTATACGCAAAAAACGGACATCATAGGCTTCATATTCGCGCAGAAAGCTCTTTTGAGCCCTCTGCTCATATAGAGAAGCGTTTGAGACAGCCAAAATGTTGATAAGAAAATTGGCAGAATTTAAAATTTTTTTCTTAGGCCGACATTTTGCGGTCGGCCAAGCCGCTCAGGGCTATCGAAACACGTGTTTCGACTCAAAAAACGGGAAAAATGTCAGCCGGAAGGCTGTGTTGACCTTCCCCGATGATTCGAGTATCATTCCGCACAGCGACGAAACGGCCGAATATCGGGATATTTGGACAACGTGAAGGGGAAGTACGATGTACACAATATTTATGCTGGTCGCCATACCGGCCCTGGCCATCGGATGGATCGCCTACGCCTGGTGGCTCCGCAAGATCCGCGAGGAAGAGGCGAACCAGCCAAAACCGCAATCACAGCGCCTTGTAAAGACCAAAACCGAAGTCTCGGACTGGGCCCAGAAGATGGCCGCATTCAAACCGCCGAAGATCAAGAAAACGTACGACGACGAAGGTTCCGCAGAGGACGTGCAAGACAAACCGGACAAGGCGCAATAGCCGAGCGGCAAGACCGACTCATAGTGGGGACAAAAATGGCCGAATTCATTACCGAAGATTTTCTGCTGCAAACCAAGACCGCGAGGGTTCTTTACCACGAACATGCAAAAAGGATGCCGATTTACGACTATCATTGTCACCTGCCCGCCGAGCTGATCGCCGCAGACCACCGGTTCGAGAACCTGACCCAGGCCTGGCTCACCGGGGACCATTATAAGTGGCGCGCCATGAGGACCAACGGCGTCGCCGAGAAGTTCATCACAGGCAACGCAAGCGATTATGAAAAATTCGAGAAATGGGCGCAGACCGTCCCCTGTTGCCTGCGAAACCCGTTGTACCACTGGACGCATCTCGAACTGAAGAACCCCTTCGGCATAAAGGACAAGCTCTTGGGCCCCGGGACGGCAGAGAAGATCTACGAAGCGTGCAGCGAGATGCTCAAGACGGCGGATTTCAGCGTCCGCAGTATCATGCGAAAGATGAACGTCAAGCTGGTCTGCACCACCGAGGGGCCGCTCGATTCGCTGGAGCACCACAGGAAGATTCGGCAGGACGGTTTCGAGATCAAAGTCCACACGGCGTTCCGCCCCGACCAGGCGATGGCCATCGAGGACCTTCAAGGCTTAAACGTATTCATGGAGAAGCTGGGACAAATCTGCAATATAGAGATAAAGGATTTCCATTCATACATCGGCGCGTTGCGGCAGCGCCATGACTATTTCCATCAGAATGGCTGCCGGCTCTCCGACCATGGAGTCGAGACCGCCTACGCCGAAGATTATACGCAGAGTGAAATTGACAAGATATTCCAGAATATCCTGGGAGGCCGGAACATTGATCCCTCCGAGAGCCTGAAATTCAAATCGGCCATGATGGTCGAATTGGCGCTGATGGACCAGGAGGCCGGTTGGGTCCAGCAGCTTCATCTCGGCGCGCTGCGAAATAACAGCACGCGATTGTTCAAGAGCCTCGGGCGCGATATCGGATGCGATTCGATGGGCGATTTCGAGATCGCCAGGCCGCTTTCAAAGTTCCTCGACCGCCTCGATGCCAACAACAAGCTGCCGAAAACCATTCTGTACAACCTCAATCCGCGGGACAATGCCCTGTGCGCCACGATGGTCGGCAACTTCCAGGATGGCTGCGTGCCGGGAAAAATGCAGTACGGCTCGGCCTGGTGGTTCCTCGACCAAAAGGATGGCATGGAGGACCAGATGAACGTGCTCTCGAACATGGGATTGCTGAGCCGCTTCGTCGGCATGTTGACGGACTCGCGCAGTTTCCTCTCGTATCCGAGGCACGAGTATTTCCGCCGGATACTGTGCAACATGCTCGGTAACGACGTCGAAGCGGGCCTGCTGCCCCACGACCTCGACCTGCTCGGA
>DATKWR010000164.1:0-13963 GCA_035529475.1 Sedimentisphaerales bacterium
TTGGATCCCGTCAAATTGTAAGGCACTCGAGATTTTCCCGGGCACCCATATGGGACCGTTTTGTAGAGTACCGTTGTTTCCGTAGCCGCTGGAGTCATTGGCAACAGTCCCCGAAGCTTCGTCGAACTTCCAGTGGCCCACAAGTTCTGCATTTGCTGTGTTGGAGCATAGAATTCCAACGGTCATTACCATCCAAACGATTTTTCTTGTTCTCTGGCACATAATAATCCTCCATTCAAAAAGGGTTTAGAATGATCATGCCATGACCGTACACCAAAACACTTGTTGTTTTCAACAAAACACGAAAGAACTCGCACCTTCACTAAGTGAAATGTCTGCTCAGAATGGTCTTTTGCGACTTAACGCCACCTCCTATAATATCAATCTCAGTTAATTAGAGCCGATTATATATTTCCGTAAGCACCACGGACAGTACAAGAGTTTTAGCTTTCATCTGCCATATCGGCTCAAACTAAATGGAATTATTATAAGAGAAGCACAAAGGTTCCGTGGACCAGAGTCTATAGAACGTACCAACTACTTTATACCAAATTAGCCATTTCACTTCAAGAAGAATTTACGCAAAACTGTAAGGGTGTGAAATTATTTTCTGACGCCATGTAAGTACCCTTGTATATTAATCTTATGAGTCCATGTTTAGGGTAAACTTTTTTTTGAGTTTCTAAAGGGAGATAAGGTCATGTGCAAGGACGTTAAAATTACAGAAGAGCAATTAACCAAAGCAATAGATGCGGACTATCAAAAGTTGGTGCAGCAGGTCACCGGTGCGGTCAATGAGGCTCCTGATGGAGCGGTGATTTCCGGCAGCGAAGAGCTGGTGCGCGACACAACGGCGAGATTTCGACAAAAGGTTTACGAAAAGGCAATTCAGTTGCGTACGCAAGCCGCTCAAGCGGCTTTTTCCCCCTCGGAAAAACAAAAGGGGCCAATGTTGGAAAAATAAGGGCCCTCAGGCCGTAGAACATCTGACAGCCAACGGCACAATTCGAATTAGGCGGACAATTTACTGGTGCCGAGAGGAAGGAACAGATTCTCAGTTAGACCGGTGGCTGGGGATTGCAGACAAGAGCGTATCGGTAGCGGCCCGTGAGTTGTGTTGTCGTGTGACGGTAACGGGTCTTAGTTTTCGCAAATCAGCGGAGAACCTGGAGCGTTTGGGGCAGATTCGCGTCAAGACGATGCGTGGTCTTAAAAATGAAGAAAAAGTTTTAGGGCATTGTTACTTGTCAGAATATCTTCGAGGCAGCAGAGGCTTATGCGATTTGCGGGAAGTTGTTTGAGATCCATAGTTTAAGGAAAGTGCTTAAAAATGTTCACACAATCTTTGGGACGATTACAAAAGAGAAAGATTGTTGCAGCAGAGCTTGAGAACGGTTAGAATTGTCCAGGTTGCTCAGCGGGTGATATGTCAGGCAACAAGTGGTTTCCCGCGTATAAAGCAAAAGCCATGGTACCTAGGGGAGTATTGAGGCCGCCACCATGGGCGGTTCCCCACGTGGCTACGTTAATAGAAACCATGGCTGTTACCGACGGGAACGGAGTCTGGCTGTAAGAAGGGCATGAATATGAAGCGGCCAATCGTTGTGTCGGCAACGTGGGCGACCACGTCCGTTCGGTCAACGCTGCCCATCTTGCCAACATTGCACTGCTCGTCAACCGCAAGGTACACTGGGATACGAGCGAGCAGCAGTTCATCGGCGATGCCGAGGCCAACATGCTCATCCGCCGCACACAGCGGGCGCCGTACACGATCGAGATTTGAGAATCTTAGCAAAAAGAGGTAGGACTCATGGAATCAGACCGGAGGCAGTTCATGAAAGCGGCCCTGGCCGCGTCGGCGTCCTCGACGGGCGCCATCCTAAGCACCAATCAGCAGGTTCGCGCCGAATCTCCGCCCGTTGCCCAAAAAGAAGGGGCGACAATATCCGCTGACGAAGGAGCACGAACGATGATCAAGCCTTATCTGGCCATGGTGGTGCAGTCGAAAGTGATCGCCGCAAAGGGGATGGCCGAGGTCCATCAGAATCTGGAGCACGTGCTGAAGCTCATCGATCAGTATATGAAAGGGGTTTGGCAACTCAGCGGCGGCGGGGCGCCGAAACTGGTGGTGTTTCCGGAATCCTTTCTGCACGGCTTCGGCCCGATGGCCACCCGCACCTATCAGACCAATTCGCAATTCGCCTTGCGCATCCCCGGGCCGGAAACCAAAGCGTTGGGCGAAAAATGCAAGCAGTACGGCTTTTACCTGGCGGGCGCCGCATTCGAGAAGGTCGATGAGTTTCCCCACCACTTCTTTAACACGGGCATCATTATCAACCCGCAAGGCGAGATCATCCTGAAGTATCGCAAGATCAATGCCAGCAACAACAATCTCGAAATCTCATCGAGCCCGGTGGACGTGCTGACAAAGTATGGACCCCAAGAGCTTTTCCCCGTGGTGAGGACGCCCATCGGAAACCTGGGCATGTTCATCTGCTACGACGGCTGGTTCCCCGAGGTCGCGCGCTGCCTGATGATCAACGGCGCCGAGGTGATGATCCGGCCGATGGGTGCGGCGGGCGTGCCCACGCTCAACGAGCGCGACTGGTGGATCTGGCACAATCGAAGCCGGGCGCACGAAAACCTGGCGTATGTGCTGGGGGCGAACTGGGCCGATTCGCCGGACTCCGAGTACGGCAGCTCCTCCTCGGGAAACTCGATGATCGTCGATTTTCGCGGCAACGTGGTCGCGCAGCATACCGATGCCTCCGAATGGTTTGTGATGGGAGCTATCGACATCGAGGCGCTGCGTAGGGCAAGAAGCCAGATTTTCATGAACTACATAACGCAGCTTCGGATGGAGGTTTACGCCAACGTCTTTCAGGGGAAGACGTTCTTTCCTCCGAATGCTTTCGCGGAGAAGAACAAGCAGAGCCAGGATGAAACCTGGGCGATTCAGACGGCGACCGTCGAACGCCTGCGGCGGGAAGGCATCCTCGAAAAACCATCCTCGCCCCTGTAACCAATCCGATCAGATAGAAACCTTTCAGAGGAGGCCTGTTATGAGACATTCACTACGACCACTGCCGGTCACACTACTTATTTTGGTGCAGTTCGTCGCCGCGACGGCGCCGACCCGTGGCGCCGACGCGCCCCCGTGGCGCCGGAATCCCAATGCTGCGGCGCCTCGCGGCGGATTCCGCGGCGGGCCGCGTAAAGGAGAAGCACGCCCACTACAGTGGTGGACTACCAACGCTTCGGCCCCATCCCATGTCCTCGATCGCGGCGACCAGGAAATCTTGACGTATGAGACGGAGCAGGATTACGACCGCCTTCAGGAACTCTATCGGCAGAGCCAGGAGTCTGAGCCCGAGCGAGGCGCGATGGTTCCAAGGTATTACCGGTCGGACGTCGACGGCTCGGTGCAGCCTTACGCGGTCTGGCTTCCTCGTGACTACAGCTCCGAGCGGAAGTATCCGCTGGTGATCCAGCTGCACGGGACTAATTTCAAAGAAGTCCTCTCGGGTTCACGCTTGAGATATCGCGGCATGGGAGGGCCCCAGTGGATTGAGCCGAACCTCCCGGTGATCTACGCGCATTGTTTTGGCGGCCCGACGACGTTCTACCAGGGCATGGGCGAAGTGGACGTGCTGAAAGTGATCGACGAAGCAAAGCGACTCTATTCGGTGGATCCGGACCGGGTGTTCATCATGGGACATTCCATGGGCGGCGCTGGCTCCTATACCGTCGGGCTGCACCACCCGGATCGGTTCGGCGGAATCATGGCCGGTGATCCGGCGCTGGGACCCAAGGCGGCGGCGATCCCGCCCGACCGGCCAAAATGGATGGAACCGCAGATTGCAATCGTGTCTCCTCCCAAACTGTATCCCAACGCCCGCAACGTGGACGTCTTCTTCAAAAACGCCGGGGCGGGCATTCAACGCTACTCCACCGAGTTCAGCGATGGCATCGTTGCCGAGGGCGGCTTCGCCACCGTCGAAGTGTTACCGGGCATGCCGCACAGCTTTGGGGCCATCTACCACAATGCCGCCTGGGTCACTCAACTGATCCAGCATCCGGTTCGCCGCAGGCCGGTCGAGGTCAAGTTCTACACGAACACGCTGCAGTACAACCAGGCCTACTGGGTCACCATCGACCGGCTCACGCATCACAACGCCGACGCTGCGCTGACGGCGAGCTACCAGGACGCCTCGCTGCGCGTCACCACCACGAACATCGACTCGCTGACGCTGCGTCTTGGCGACGTGCCGGCCCCGGAAAACACCTCCGCCACACTCGTGATTGACGGGCTCGAACTATCTTCCGTGCCGTTGTCCGATGTGGTTCATCTTTCGAAGCAGAGCGGCGCATGGAGCCTGGGCGAGTGGAAATCCGACGGCCTCGCCAAGCGCCACGGTCTGCAGGGCCCCATCGGCGACGCCTTCAACTCGCGTTTCCTCGCCGTGTATGGCGAGGGCGACCGCGACCTGGCGATTGCGGAGTTGGATGCTATCCGCAATCCAATCGGTCCGTTCGATGTCCACGGCGATTTCCCCATGAAGGCCGCCTCCAAAGTGACGCCGGAAGATATTTCGTCCTCGAACCTGATTCTCTTCGGCACTCGGCAAAGCAATGTGGTGCTCAAGCGCATCGCCCCCTCGCTGCCGCCTGCTCTGCTAGGAGCCGACTCGATCTTCATCTATCCGAATCCGGAGAACCCATCTCGCTACGTCGTGGTCTGGAGCGTGAGACTCCTCGGGGCCGCGGATCCGAACTTACGCGCGGGCTGGACCCCGCCGCTGAACTTGCTGCCGGACTACGTGCAGGTCAAGGGCAGCAAGATCGTTGCCGGCGGCCACTTCGATAGTGACTGGAAAACAGCGTCGCCGCCGCAACCCTGATTGTGGCCGAGCAGCCTGGGTGAACGCGAAGCGAGCACAACCGCTCAAGTGCCGTAGTGACCGGGAAACAGAAAACCTGAGAAAGGACTTTGTCGCCATGACACAACTGCTGAAATCATATTGCACCGTGATTCTCTGCCTGTGGTGCGTTGGGGAAAACTGCACCGCCGAGGTGGTGACGAACACCAAAATGTCGCCGCCATTGGCGGGCGGAGTCATCGCCATCTGGCTGAATGATCCGAAGTTGGATACCGAGGCCATCCTGAAGCTGCCGATGATCAAAGGCGGACAGGTGATGGTGCAGTGGGGCGAGGTGGAAGTGGCAAAGGGGAAGTACGATTTCAGCGTGTTCGATTCGCGGATTGCCGAGCAAGCCAAGCGCAAACTGCCGGTGACCATCCAGCTCAACGGCAATCGGAAACCACACTACATCTTCAATGAGGTGCCGTATGTCAAGGAAACCGGGCGGGAAGTGCCGGCGTTCAAGCAGGTCCAAAATCGCGAAGGAACGCTCATGTACTGGCATCCCACCCACGAGAAGGCCTATATCGCCTGTTTGACCGCGTTCCGCGATCACGTGGCTTCGTCGCCGTATAAACCGCTCATCATCGGGCTGCGCATGAATTTCAACCCGTTCGGGACGGAAACCATCCATATTTATCCGCAGGAGAAAGCGGACGAGTACGCGCCGAAGGAGCGGTGGATCAAGCCCCCGGGGATAGACGCGTCGATCCCCTACAAGGGGTTTGACCTGCCAGAAGGGCTGAACTACGTCCGCCGGATCATGCGCAAGCACATCGAACTGTTTGACGGGGTGGTGCCGATGTTCATCCGCTGCACGGTCAACAACGAGGTTTTGCAGGAATTTTCAGAATATCTGGACAAAGGGACGTTCGGCATTTTTGAGACGGGTTCCGCCTTTGTGCCTTGGGGGACCAGGGGCGAAGACGAAGAGGAGTGGATTCTGCGTTATTGCAAGCCCGGGAAGACCATTGGTTATGCCGAAAGCCTTGCCGACGCCTGGGGCCGCACCGGCGGCCCGGACCAATTTCTTTGCTCGCCGCCGCAGGCCAATTATTGGCGGGTCTTGTGCGACCTGCACAAGGGGGTTTCGTACCTGGCGTTTTACGGCAGGGACTTGAACGTGGCCGTGACCGGCACCTACCAGTTGAGTTCGTGGGGCGCCGGCCGGCGCGGGGCGCCAATCCAATACAGCGACAGTCAGAGCGGCTTTAACTATCGCCAGGAATTCTACGAGGCATTGGTGTTTGCCGACAAATACGCCGGGTACCACGCCAGCCCGGAGCAAGCGCCCGGCGCGTGGATTGCCATGCGCGAAAGCGACGCGGTGGCAGACGCCAGGAACAGGCGGCAAAAACTGAAAGTCTTCAACAACGACTACACGTATCTCATGGACCGGTTGCCGGACAAATCAACGGGCGTGATGAAAATCGGTCCCGACCAGATCCGGTATGGCGCGTATGCGCGGCGGCTGCCGCCTAAGGATCTCATGCGGCTGAAGGTCAATGACCGGTTCCTGCAAAGCCTCAAAGGGACCTGCCGGCTGAATGTGATTTATTTCGATGACGCGCCCGGGGCCGGCTTCGCAGTTTCCGCTTCCGGGCAGACTTGGAAGGTGCCGATGCGTGGCACCAAAGCCTGGCAGACCACGTCGTTTGACGTGTCATCTCCGGCCTTTACTTCGGGAGCAGACGGCGCACAGATCGTCATTCACAACTCGGACAATCCCGTTTGTCTCCACATGGTGGAGATCGAGCGGAGGTAGCCAGCGATCAATCGTGAAACCTATCTTCAAATCTATTCGCGCATTTGCATGGTGTGGTGCATGTTTGTGTGTTGCGGCCGGATCTTTTCAGGATGCGGCTGCTTCTCCTTCCCAAGGCAGCGGGCAGCCAGCAGTCACGAAACCGGGCACTCCAAGCCGCCCACAGCAAACCCTGCAATGGCTGCTCAAAGCGCAACAGAACGACAAGACGAAGGCCAGGAAAACGTTCTCCCCGCCCCCGACTCTTGTCGATGCCACGTATGGACCCGATGCCATGAACGTGCTGGACTTGTGGCAGGCCAAATCGGAAAAGCCGTCTCCTGTGCTGCTCTTCATTCACGGCGGCGGGTTCCGGCAGGGCAGCAAGATCGTTGCCGGCGGCCACTTCGATAGTGACTGGAAAACCACGTTGCCGCCGCAACCCTGATTGTGGCCGAGCAGCCTGGGTGAACGCAAAGCGAGCACAACCTCTCAAGTGCCGCAGTGACCGGGAAACAGAAAACCCGAGAAAGGACTTTGTCGCCATGACACAACTGCTTAAATCGTATTGCACAGTGATTCTCTGCCTGTGGTGTGTTGGGGAAAACTGCACCGCCGAGGTGGTGACGAACACCAAAATGTCACCGCCATTGGCGGGCGGAGTCATCGCCATCTGGCTCCAGAGCCCGACGATCGATCGTGAGGCGATCTTGAAGATGCCGGTCGTGAAAGGCGGACAAGTGATGGTGCAGTGGGCGGAGGTCGAGCCCGAAAAAGGAACGTACGATTTCAGCTCGCTGGATTCGGGGCTGGCCGACTACGCACAGAGGGGTCTGCCCGTGACGGTCCAACTCAACGGCAACCGCAAACCGCATTATCTTTTCAACGAGGTTCCCTTTGTCAAAGAGACGGGGCGGGACGTCCCGGCATTCCGGCAGGTGATGAACCGCGAAGGGACGCTCATGTATTGGCATCCGGCTCACGAGCAGGCGTATGTCAACTGCCTCACGGCGTTTCGAGATCACCTTGCTTCGTCGGTCTACAAGAAATCCATCATCGGGTTGCGGATGAATTTCAATCCCTTCGGGACTGAAGGCATCAATATCTGGCCGCAGCAAGCACGCGATGAGTACGCTCGCCGGGATCGATGGATCCAACCGCCGGGGCTGGACCACTCGCTGGCGTACAACGGCTTCAACAAGAAAGACGGCCTGGATTACGTGCGGCGGATCATACGCCAGCACATCGAGCTGTTCAGCGGCGTCGTGCCGATGTTCATGCGCTCGACCGTCGATAGCGAAGTGCTCGCCGAGTTCTCGGAATATCTCGAAAATGGGACTTTCGGCGTTTTTGAAACCGGCTCTTGTCTTGCCCCGTTCTCCACGAAGAGCGAGGCATCGGAGGCTTGGATACTGAAGTATTGTAAGAGCGGCAAAACCATCGGGTATGCCGAAAGTTTCGCCGACGCGTGGGGAGTCCACGGCGTCAAGGACGACCTGGTGCTTTCGCCGCCTCAGGCATTCTATTGGCGGGTGTTGTGCGATCTGCACAAGGGCGCTTCGTACGTTGCCTGCTACGGCAGGGACTTGAACGTAGCTTTGACCGGTTCGTACGCGGTTTCCTCGCGCACGACCGACGGCAAGTCCGCCCAGATTCTGTACAGCGACAGCCAGAGCGGGTGGAATTACCGCCACGAATTCAGCGAATCGCTCCGCTGGGCCGATAAGTACGCCGGCTGCCATGCCGATCCCGAGCGTGCGCCCGGAGCCTGGATCGCCTTTCGCCAGAGCAACGCAGTGGCCAACGCTCGGGCACGCTCCTTTGAGAAACTAAGACTACCGGATTTCGCGAGCGATTACACTTATTTGATGGAACGGTTGCCGGACCAATCCGTGGGCGCGAGCAAAATTGGGCCCGAGTCGATCCGCTATGGCGGCTACGCCCGTCGCGTGCCGGCCCGGGAGACGATCCGCCTGAAAGTGAATGAGCGTTTCCTGCAAAGTCTGCAGGGGCCTTGCTGGTTGAGCGTGACTTATTTTGACGACGCTTCCGGATCATCCTTTAGCGTCTCCGCCAGCGGCCAGACCTGGAAAGTGCCGTTGCGCGGCGGCCAGATCTGGCAGACGGCTATATTCGAGGTGACCGCACCTGTCTTTCAGTCGATGGCAGACGGCCCACAGATCACCATCCAAAACTCGCACATACCAGTCTGTTTGCATATGGTGGCAATCGAACGGGAATAGACGTTCGCACAGCGGGATGACCTTTGGGTAAGATGGCTATCGACGTCAGCCTGGACCGGCATTGTCCTGAACAGCAGCGAGCTATTGAGGATGAGACTACGATGACAGCGTTGCCTGGAAGACGACGTGGTTCTCTCCGATCGCACTCATCCCAGCGATTCGGGGCGCGAGAAGGTGGCCAACCTGTTGTTCGACTCCGTGCACAACAACTCGCTGGCCAGTTGCTGGTACTGGGGCGTCAGCAGGTGAATCCCTGCAGGTACTGACATGAAAGACGTTGCCGAAGTAGGAGTCCCTGGCGAAACTCACGCCGGTTTTCGGGCTTCATTAATTCTTCGTTAAGCGAAGGAGAAAAATTATGTTACGACGATTATTGGTTTGCGCGATTGTGTCGCTGATGATGCTCGTCGCCCAAGCGCCTGCATTCGGGGTAGAAGGCGTCGTCAAACGGGTTGATCGGGAGCAGCGGAGACTCGTCATCGTGGCCGGAGGACGGGATCATACGATCCGGGCGCCCGCCAGTGTCAAGGTGCTGGACGCAGCCGGGCGCGAGTTGCCCGAGGGACTTAAGGCGAAGGATCTCCGCGAAGGGGCAGGTGTCACCCTGATCGTTGACCGCCAGGGCGACAAACTGGTACTTCAGGCGATTCGCCTCACAGGGCGGCAGGAGTTGCCTTCGGGGCGCAGCCCAGCCGCAAAGCAGACAACCGACCCCGCGACCAAGGCTCCTCAAACGCGCCCCTCGGGGGCCAGTTCCAGCACGGCGGTGCTCGGAGAAGAATGGGAACCGCTCCCCGACGGCTCGCTGGGCCAGGTGACCGCGTTTCAAGGCGTGGGAGGCGTCGCCATCCCGGCTTATATCCGCAAACCGGCCAGCCCCGGTCCGTTTCCAGTAGTCATGTTGCTCCACGGCGGGCGGTATGGTGAGGCGGCTACGTATGGGATGGGCCGCTCGATGCGCTTACCCACCACCGAAATCATCCAGGCCGGGTGGGCGGTGTTCTCGATCGACTACCGGCCGACGGAAAAGATCTCGATCGAACCCGTCGAATTCGATGACACGGTCGAGGCGGTAAAAGCTCTCCGCAAGATACCCTTCGTCGATCCGACGCGTGTCGGATTGCTGGGGTGCAGCCACGGCGCGCAAGTGGGATCCCGAGTGGTCTCGCGCGTGGATCTTCAGGGCGCCATTCTCTGCGCGCCGGCGGCGCTGGATCTGATCGAGGTTAAGAAAGCCGCCGAACGGGGAGAGCCGATCGTTTCGATCCTGAACAAATTGATCACCGACATGGAGACCCAGCATGGCGCCGAGGCCGAGGAGATCGACAAGGATCCCGCGAAGTTCGGCTACAGTTCGGCGATGACTGAAGTGGAGCGGGTGCAGTGCCCTATCCTGATCATCAACGGGCGCAACGACGACAATTCGCCGACCTCGGTCATCGACGCGTACGTCGAGAAGCTGCGAGCCGCGGGCAAGCGGGTGGAGACCTATCTTCCCGACAACGGGCCACACGGTTTCTACGTCGGCCATCCGGAAATACCCGAGACAAAGGAGGCCGCGCGGCGAGCCGTGGCTTTCTTTCAGCAACAGTTTGGCGAACAAAGGGACAATGCGCCGACCGCGGGCCAATCAACCAGCCACGCAAGGCCGACGCAGTATCAGTATGGTCCGATGGATTGGGTCGATCCAGACCGGACGGAACCGGAAGGCACGAACTACGAGACCTTCCACAGCCAGACTATCAACGCCGAAGTAAGCTATCTGGTCTATCTTCCGCCGGACTACGAGCAGCAGGAAACAACGCGTTATCCTGTGCTGTACTACCTGCACGCCAGTGGCGGTACGCCCCGTCGCGATGGCGCAGAGATTGTGAGGCGGTTAGATAGGGCCATCCGTGCTGGACGGGTGTCCCCCATGATCGTCATTATGCCGAACGGCCTCCGCGGCAACACCATGTATTGTGACTCGCGGGACGGTCAGTACCCAGTCGAAACGGTGATCATCAAAGACCTGATTCCCCACGTTGATGCGACGTACCGCACGGTGGCCTCGCGCGAAGGTCGCGCGGTGGAGGGCTTTTCCATGGGCGGCTTCGGCGCGGCGCACTTCGGCTTCAAGTTCCCTGAGTTGTTTGGCGTGATTTCGATTCAGGCTCCGCCGCTGCTTGGTCCCGAACTCACCTCGCCGTTGCCCGTTCGAGCGTGGTCCAGACTGTTTCCGACCGCAATGGGAGGTGACTTGGAATACTTCCGGGACAACGACCCATTCGCGCTTGTCGTAAAGAACGCCGAAGCGCTGCGCGATCGGATGCTCATTCGGATCGTGTGCCACGTGGAAGACGAGAATTGGCTCGCGCCCCGGTGTGAAGCACTGCACCAACTCTTGATGCAACAGATGATTCCTCATGAGTTCTATTTTCTGTCGAACGTTAAATCACACAATCGCGGCCAGGTTTTGGACACTCTGGGCGACAGCGAGTTTACCTTCTTCAGCTCCGCCTTGCCCCGCTGGCCAGTGCGTTCACCATAATAAGGATACAAATCATGTTGGCAATGAGAAAGTGGAGACTCGAATTCGTATTGGCTGCGCTGGTCTGCAGCGTCGTGGGAGGAACCCTCGCCAACGAGGCCACTGCAGAGGTCGCACAAGGCGAGAAGGTGGCTGAGGCCCGATTCTTCGTCGTTGACGTATCATCTCCGTCTTCTACTGCGGGAGCAGACGGCGCTCAGAATGCGGCGGATTCTCCTTTCCAAGGCAGCGGGGACCAAGCCGTCGCCAAACCGTACAAACCAAGCCGCCCGAAGCAAACCCTGCAATGGTTGCTCAAAGCGCAGCAGTACGACAGGAAGAAAGCCAGGAAAACGCTCTCCCCGCCCCCGACTTTTGTCGAT
This sequence comes from Sedimentisphaerales bacterium, assembly GCA_035529475.1. GTDB lineage: Bacteria > Planctomycetota > Phycisphaerae > Sedimentisphaerales > Anaerobacaceae. Next base: position 11,802 of record DATKWR010000164.1, read on the forward strand.
GTCACGTATGGACCCGATGCCATGAACGTGCTGGACTTGTGGCAGGCCAAATCGAGAAAGCCGTCTCCTGTGCTGGTCTTCATTCACGGCGGCGGATTTGCGCTGGGCGACAAGCGCGATGTCCCTCCATTTTTGCTCCGCGACTGCCTGTCAGCAGGCATCTCGCTCGCCTCAGTCAATTACCGGTTCTCCACGCAAGCCCCATACCCGGCTCCGATGCATGACTGCGCACGCGCCGTCCAGTTTCTGCGGCACCATGCAAAGAAATGGAACCTGGATCCGGCCCGCGTGGCCGCCGACGGCCCTTCGGCGGGCGCGGGTATAGCGGTGTGGCTCGCGTTCCACAAAGATCTGGCGGATTCCGGAAGCAGCGATCCGGTGTTGCGGCAGTCAACACGCCTGTCGTGTGCGGTTGCTACCCAACTCCAAAGCACTTACGATGCGCGCGCGGTGCGCACCATTGTGCCCGGCGATGCTTACGCCAACCTTGCGCTCAAGATTCTCTTCGGCCTGCCGGAAACTTGGGACTGGGACAAAGACAAGGTCAATCCTGAACTGGATGCCCTGCTGAAGGATAGCTCGCCGATCATGCATCTGGCCAAGGACTCGCCTCCAGTTTACGTCATGCACCTCCAAAAAGACAACGTGGACGACAACATCCACCATCCCAACTTCGGAAAGGTGTTGAAGGAGGCGATGGACAAGATGGGGATCGAATGTGTGCGTCACATGGATACCGATTACGAAACGCCGGCCCTGATGATCCAGGACCAGGTCGATTTCGTGAAGAAACACTTCGGAATGACTGCCACCGCACCGACGGCTGCCAGAGAAGCGCCAATGGTTTCCCAACAATCACCGCGCATTGACGGCGGGCAGGGAATAGTCCCTGGCGGGCGCAACGGAAGCGTGAGGACTCCCGCTCAAGCAGCCAAGGGGAGGCGAGGCCCGGCAGGTCCACCCATGGAACAGGGAATGGTCAGAAAAGTGCAGCATCCTCCTACGTTCGCCGACGTTAAATATGGCCCCGGTGATGCCGATGTTCTGGACCTGTGGCAGGCCAAGTCCGACAAACCGGCGCCGTTGCTGATGGCCATTCACGGCGGCGGCTTCCGGCAGGGCAGCAAGGACCAGTTCAGCACAGTGCTGTTTGACGAATGCCTGGCGGCTGGCATCTCCTTCGCCACGATCGAGTATCGCCTGTCCCAAGTGGCGCCTTATCCAGCCCAGATGCATGACTGCGCACGCGCCGTCCAGTTTCTCCGCCACAATGCAAGGAAATGGAATCTCGATCCCGAACGCCTGGCCTCGACCGGAGGATCAGCCGGTGCAGGCATCTCCGTCTGGCTGGCTTTTCATGACGACATGGCCAACCCTAATAGCAGCGATCCAGTCGAACGCGAATCCACCCGCCTGACTTGCGCACTGGTCACGGGGCTGCAAAGCACCTACGACCCGCGCGAGATTCGCAAGATCGTCCCCGGCAAAGCCTACGACGCAGCGCCCATCAAACAACTTTTCGGCCTACCGGAGTCGTGGAATTGGGCCACCGACAGGGTGGATGCGGCACTCGATGCCCGGCTCAAGGATGCCTCGCCCGTTACGCATCTGACCAAGGACGACGTGCCGGTGTTCGTTGTTTCTTACCAAAGCATGAACGTTCCCGGCGACCCGCATCATTCGAACTTCGCCAAACACCTCAAGGAACAGATGGACAAAGTTGGTCTCGAATGCGTGATCCGAATGGACACCGATTACCCAGGCGGCATGGCCGAAGCCCACCGGGACATGGCCAGATGGATGAAGAAACACTTCGGAATGAAATGAGTGCCTTGCTGGCGACTTGCTATCCGCCGGCTTGAGAGTCAGCACTGTCCCGACAAGTGTTAATTCGCTAGTGGTCTGTAACATATTATTTGCAGATCTGTCATGCTGAGCCCTTCGGCGTTGCTCAAGACAGACTGCGCAAAGCATCTGGGTATTGATAGTTTGAGATTCTTCACTGCTCTACGCTCCGTTCAGAATGACAAACCAGCATCTATCCTGTTACAGACTACTAGTACCGCATTTCATAAGTTCCACGACTATGCCGCCTTTCTGTTCTTAGCCAGGGGCTTGCCGGTATAGGTCCACGCATAAGGCTTGGCTAAGTACTTGTTATG